>NZ_JBHWGD010000082.1:0-32566 GCF_042733235.1 Kitasatospora sp. NPDC059722 | reverse complement strand
TCCACCCCCACCCCCCAAACCTCTTTTCCTTTTTTTGGGGTGGGTTGTTTTTTGTTTATACCCCCCCGGCCCCGGCCTCCCGCCCGCAGCCCGGCCGGGGCGGCGGGCCGACCGGCGGCGCATCGCGCCGCCTCTTGAGTAAGTGAAGAACGTTTTCGACAGCTGCGGCGACCACCGGGCTCCCGTGAGTGCGCGATCTGGGATTCTGAGCCTTCTGGCACTCAACTCGCGCCGGAGTGAGGCGAGTTGGACTAGCGTCCTGCTCCGCTCCACGCGCGACCAATTACCGGAGACACCCCTCCTTTCGGGTGGCCGAAAGGATTATTTTTTCACCTCTGGCGTGTCGAGCAAGCGCATTATTCTCCGGTCACCTTACATGGCTGCAACAGTCGAGGAGGCCCGGTGATGCTCGCGAACGGCGCCTGGAATACTGCAGTTAATCGCCCCTGGTGGTGGGTTGACCTGGTCATTCTTGGGATCCTCTTGCTTGGGCAGATCATCTCATATTGGAATCAACCCGGGCCGAGCCCCGATAAGACCGCAGCGGCTGATGCATTGCGTGGCGCCACCACGACAGGGCTTACCGTGGTGGGAATCCTCCTGCCCCTATCAATTTTGGCGATCCAAATTCGCTTTGGCAGCTCATGCGCGAAGCTACCTTCCAATGCACTAGCAGACTTCCTTCTCGCCTCACTCTGGCTCTTTATTTCTCTCACCGCTGGCCTCTATGTGCTATACACCGTAGCCATTAGGGGGCCGAGAGAGGATGTAGTGCGGAGAAGAGACATCGGCGTGCTCTATGGGGCTCAACTCTTCTTCCTGCTTGTCAGCTGCTTTCGGCTCCTATGGGCCATCCCATCGGTAATTTCTACAATGATTTGATGGAGATCGAACCATGGCCGACGAATACACCCTGGGATTCCCACTGCCCGATCGCGCGGTCAGGGTATTCATGGAGATTCTATCGGCCGAACCAAGGGCCGAGGTCGTCGAAGATTTGCTAAGTGGTGCGATCGAACTCGGACAAAGGCGTGCACGGCTGCTCAATCGAGCATTCTATCCAACAGACGTCGAGTTTGTTCTTTGCGCATTTTGCTGGTGGCCAACTAAGCCGACACGGACAGAGGAATACACCGAGACCGTGGCACGGTTTTCCTCCGGAAAGTTTCGAGGCGCATCCGCCGGCCACACTGAAGAGCTTCATCGCGCAGTACCAGACGAAACACTCACTCTTTCATTTGAAGAGCTCTTTGAGCGGCAGCGAGAGGAGCGCATCGAGGAGCTATTTCGGACAGACACCGGGGGCCCTGGTCATCAGTATGGGCCGGGGCGACCGAATGAATCGTCCAGGCGAGAACAGAAGCCGAGCCCGGCGCGGCAGGTCGCGGACCGAGCAGTTGCCACCGACCAGCTTCTCGGAGTCTTCGAAGAGATGACCCTCATTGAGCTTTCCGAGTTCGTGAAAGCCTTCGAGGAGAAGTTCGACGTCACTGCCGCCGCTCCGGGCGCCATTTCCGGCATTGTAGCCCCCCTGATCGCTGCGGCCGAGGCCGCTGAGGAAAAGGACGAGTTCGATGTCATCCTCGAATCCGCAGGCGACAAGAAGATCCAGGTCATCAAGGAGGTGCGCGCCCTGACGTCCCTCGGCCTTAAGGAGGCCAAGGACCTCGCCGACACCGCCGGTGCCAAGGTTCTGGAGAAGGTCAGCAAGGAGGCCGCCGGCAAGGCCAAGGCTCAGCTCGAAGGTGCCGGAGCCAAGGTCACCATTATCTGAAGGTGACGCCTTGGGCCGGCACCGTGAACTCGCAAGATCCCACTGCCACGGACCAGAACGGCGTATCACCTCGGACCTGGTGATCCACTCAGTGACGGCTGTGGCCAGGGCGAGCCATCGATTCCCCTTACCGTCGGCTGCCGGATCACCGGCCGGTGAGTGATCGTCAGTTGGGTTGCACCTGCAGTCATGGTCAGGGTTTCGAGCATGAGGGGCTTCGGGTCCTGCTGCATGCGGGTGAGGCGCTGGGACACGAGCACGGGCACCCCTTCGGGCATGTGCAGAGCGGCGCGCTCGCCGGGTTGGGCATGCGGGCGCTGACGCCCTCGCGCCATTCGATCGCGCCGTGTGCGGCGGCCAGTGCCGCGTAGGCGTCGGTGTTGAACACCTCGGACTGCTGGGCGAGAAGCCTGCCGGTGATCTGCTCCATGGGCAGAAGTGCCGTGTAGCGGGCGCGAATTCCGCTGCTCTCGTGCGCCTAGGGGCGCTGGACGAGGAAAGCGGCTTCGCCCTCCTCCGTGTCCAGCACCTCCGCCGCGCTGGGTTCCAGGCGCACCCGGAAGACCGTGGGCTCTTTCGCGTCGTGCCATCAAGGGCAACGGCTCGTTCGACGTAACCATCGCCGGCAATGGGGCCGATGTCGACGGAGCTGCCGGCTACACGCAGTCGACGAACCGATGCAGCACACGCGTCCGTTCCAACAGCACGAGCGGCGAGTGGGAGATCAGATGAACCGGATCTACTCGCCGACCACTCCGTCGATCGCTTCGCGCAGCAGGTCGGCGTGGCCGTTGTGGCGTGCGTACTCCTCGATCATGTGGGTGAGGACGTAGCGGAGCGAGATGACCTCGCCCCGGAAGTCGACCGTGTCGTCGAGGGATTCGACGGCGTCCGCCGCGGCACGGGAGCCCTCGCACGCCTCGTGCCAGAACGCGAACGCCTCGTCGACGTCGGCGTCTTCCACCTGGAAGTCGGCGAACTCGCCGTTGGTCCTGGGCCAGAGGGGCTTGCAGTCCTCGCCGTTCAGCACCAGCCGGAACCAGCTCCGCTCGACCTCGGCCGCATGCCGTACGAGGCCCAGGAGCGACAGGCCCGAGGTGGGCACCGCCTTCTGCTTGAGTTGCCCGCCGGACAGCCCCTGGCACTTCATGGCGAGGGTCGCGCGCTGGTAGTCGAGGAACGCGGTCAGCGACGCACGGTCGTCGGCCGCCTTGGACGGATGCACCCGCTGGTCATCACTCATCCGACGATCATCGCAGGAGCTCGCCGTCCTAGGCTTCCCCGCCCGGAAGTCGGACGCGGTCGACGAGGAGCGGCCCGTCCCCGATCGGGGACGGGCCCGGGCTCACCGCGCCAGGCGGCCCAGGAGGGACGAGGCGGCGGCGATGCCGAGGAGCGTTGCCACCGTCAGCACCGCGAAGTCGAGCGGCAGGTGGGACGGGGTGCCGATCAGGAGGCCGCGCAGGGCGTCGACCTGGTAGCTGAGGGGATTGGCCTTGCTGACCGCTTGCAGCCAGCCGGGCATCAGGTCGACGGGGTAGAGGGCGTTGGAGCCGAAGAAGAGCGGCATCGTGATGGCCTGCCCAATGCCCATCAGACGGTCGCGGGTCAGCACGATGCCCGCGATGGCCATCGACAGGCACGAGAAGAACGCCGAACCGAGCAGCACCGCCACGACGACCCCGAGCAGGCGCAGCGGGTTCCACGTCATGGCGACGCCGAGCGCGGCGGCGATCAGGACGACCACGACGGCCTGGAGCACCGCCTTCACCCCGGCGGCGAAGGCCTTGCCGGTGACCAGGGCGGCCCGCGGGGTCGGGGTGACCAGGAGCTTGGTGAGGACGCCGGAGTCCCGCTCCCAGATGATCATGATGCCGTAGAAGATCGCGATGAACATCGCGGACTGGGCGATGATGCCCGGCGCGAGGTAGTCCAGGTACGGGATCCCGCCGGTCGGGATGGCCTTCAGGCGGGTGAAGGTCTCGCCGAAGATCAGCAGCCAGAGCGCGGGCTGGACCGCCCGGGTGTAGAGCTCGGTGCGGTCGTGGCGCAGCTTCTGCAGCTCGACCGCGCACATCGCGACCACCCGGGCCGGCACCAGGCGCCAGCCGGTGCGGGCGCGCGGGGGCACGAGCAGCAGGCCGAGGTCGGGGCCGGCGGGGGACGGTCCTGCGGGTTCAGCCGACGCGGCCGGCTGTGCGGCGGGTACGACGGACATCGCTGAAGTCTCCTTCCGCGTTCTCGGAGCCGGTGAGGTCGCGGCCCGCGAAGTGGCGGAACACGTCGTCGAGGGTGGGGGCGGGCTGTGCCGGGTCCTGCTCGCGGACCTGGGCCTTGAGCTCGTCCGGGGTGCCGAGGGCGCGGATGCGGCCGCGGTCCATGAGGGCGATGCGGTCGCAGTGGCGCTCCGCCTCGTCCATGTAGTGGGTGGTGACCAGGACGGTCATGCCGGTGGCGCGGCGGACGGTGTCGACCCGGTCCCACACGCCGGTGCGGGCGATCGGGTCCAGGCCGATCGTCGGCTCGTCCAGAACGAGCAGGCGCGGGGCGCTGACCAGGGCCTGGGCGAGTTCCAGGCGGCGCACCATGCCGCCGGAGTAGGTGCCGGCCATGCGGTCGGCGGCGTCGGTGAGGTCGACGGCGGCCAGCGCCTGGGCGACCCGCGCGGCGCGCTCGGAGCGCGGCACGTCGAAGACGCGGGCGAACAGGGCCACGTTCTCCCGCCCGGTGAGCCCCGACTCGGCGGACAGCTGCTGCGGCACGTAGCCGAGCGTGCGGCGCACCTCCATGCGCCGCTTGGCCGCGTCGTTGCCGAAGACCCGCACCATGCCCGCGCTCACCGGGAGCAGGGTGGTGATCGCGCGGATCGTCGTGGTCTTGCCCGCGCCGTTGGGGCCGAGCAGGCCGAACACCTCGCCGGTGCGCACGGTGAGGTCGATGCCGTCGACGGCCTTGGTGGCGTGGGCCTTTCCCCGACCGCGCTGGAACGTGTACTCCAGGCCGCGGCACACGACCGCCTCGTCCTCCGGGGTGGTCATCGCCCGTCCTCCCCCGGCAGGGTGCGCAGGCCCTCCGCGACGCCGCGCAGGGCCGGCAGCGCGGCGGCCAGCGCCGCCCGGTCCGCGGCGGGCAGGCCCGCCACCAGGTGCTCCATGAGCTCGGTGCGGCGGGCGCGCCAGGCGGCGAGGCGCTCGACGGCCTCGTCGGTCACGTACAGCAGCGCGGCGCGGCGGTCGGCCGGGTCGACCTCGCGGCGCAGGAGGCCCAGGCCGACGAGCTGGTTGACCAGCGTCGAGACCGAGTTGCCGGCCAGGCCGAGCTCCTTGGCGGCGTCGGACACCCGCGTTCCGGGGGCGTGGGTGACCAGGCGCAGCAGTTCGACCTGGGCGCCGCGCAGGCGCGGTTCGGTGAGGCCGTCGCGCAGGCGGCGGCGGACCATGCGCTGGATGCCGACGAGGAGGGTGGAGAACTCGTCGGCCAGCGCGGTGTCGAGGGGGTCGAGGGGCCCGGCCTCCAGTGGTTCCAGGGCTTCCGCACTCATGTCTCCATATTAGCTCTCAATAAGAGCTATCTGTCGAGAGTGCGGCTCACATTCAGCTCCCGCAGGTGGTGTCCGTGGCGGGCAGGGCGCCGGTCAGGAGGTAGGGCGTTGACGGCGGCCCGGGCGCACGGGCTGTAGCCGTTCAGGTAGACCGTGTGTACGCGGCCGGGGACGGTCAGCAGGCGGGAGGCGTGCAGCTTGGCGTGCATGCCGAGGGCGCCGTCGTACGGGGTGTGGGTGTCGCCGGTGCTCTGGACCAGCAGCGCGGGAACGCCGTTGTCGACCGCCACCGGCTTCTCGCGCGGTGCGTGCTTCCAGAAGGCGCACGGGGTCGGGCCGTTGTACACCGGGCCGAAGCCCGGCTGCGCGGCGCGCGAGCGCGCGACGGCGTCCCGGTACCAGTCGGCGCCGCGCGGCATCGCGACGTCGTCGCACAGGATGCCGATCGTGGCGGCGAGGGCGCCGAACGCCATGGCGGGCTTCATGGTGGAACCATAACTACCGCCAGCAGTAGCCAGTTAGCCCTGAAGGAGGAGTTCGGCGCCGGGCACCTCCTCCTCCGGGCTCATACCCCGGCCACGGCGGCGTACCCGGACGGCTCCCACCACTCCAGTGCGCTCCGGGGCCTAACCGGGCTCGGCCCGGTGGGCCTCCAGTGCCTGGCCCGCCTGGTGTGCCGTCAGCAGGCCGTGGTCGTGGAGCCAGCGGATGGTGTCCGTCATCGTTTCGGCCGTCGGGCGTGGGGTCAGGCCTCCGGTGCTCGCGGAGGCGGCTACCGGGCGGGCGTGGGCGCAGGTGTAGATGGCGCCGTACTCGGCCGGGATGTGCCAGGGCCACAGGCGTTGGGCGGCCGTCGCGAGGGCGCCGACGGGGAGCATCGGGGCGGCCGGGAGGTGGAGGGCGGGCAGGGAGCGGCCGGTGACCTCGCGCAGGGTGCGCAGGTAGGTGCGGGTCGGGACGTGGCGGCCGGGGGCGAAGTGGCGGTTGGCGACGGGGGTTTCGGCGATCGGGTGGGTGGTGAGCAGGTCGGCGTGCAGGCGGGCGGTGTCGCGGACGTCGCCGACCGGGAAGCCGCCGAGCGGCCACAGGGGCATCAGGCCGCGCAGGGTGTTGCGCAGCCGGGTGTTCTGGTCGCCCGGCCCGGGGTCGTGCGGGCCGAGGAGCGCGGGCGGGTAGGTGATGAGGACGGGGGCGCCGTCGGCCTGGTGGCGGCGGGCGATGCGCTCGGCGGCGGCCTTGCTGGCCATGTAGGCCTCGCGCGGCCGGCCGACGGGTGTGTCCGCGTGCAGCGGGCCGGGCCCGGCGGGCAGGAGGGCGACGACGCTGGAGACGTGGACGATGCGGGCGGCGCCGGCCCTGCGCGCGGCACCGAGGACGAGCTCGGTGCCGCGCGCGTTGGTGGCGCGCATGGCCGCGTGGTGGCGGCTGTCGAAGGAGTAGACGGATGCGGCGTGCAGGACGGCGTCGGCGCCCGCGACCGCCCGGCGGACGTCGCCCTCGACGGTGACGTCGCCCGCCACCACGCCGACGGCGGACGGGTCGACGGCGAGCGCCGCCAGGCCGCGCTCGGCGGTGCCCGGGTCGCGGGCGAGGATCCGCACCCGGTGGCCGCGGCGGACGAGCTCCGCGACGGAATGGACGCCGACGAACCCGGTGCCGCCGGTCACGCACACCAACATCCCGGTCTCCTCAGCTCGTCCGGTGGAAGCCGCCGCCGTAGAACAGCAGCGCCCGTTCGTCGGGGGCCCGGTCGGTCGCGAGCACCTCGCCGAGGAAGATGGAGTGGTCGCCGCCCTCGTAGACCTCGGCGAGCTTGCACTCCAGCCAGGCGAGCGAGCCGGCCAGCAGCGGCGCGCCCGTGAACGGGCCGGGACGCCAGTCGACCTCGCGGAACTGGGCGGCCCCGAGCGGGCGGGCCCGGTCGGCGAAGTACCGGGCCAGGGCCTCCTGTTCGGCGCTCAGCACGGAGACCGCGAAGGAGCGGACGGCGGTGATGGCCTCGTGCATGACCGCCGTGCGGGACACGCAGCACAGGACCATCGGCGGCTCCAGCGACACCGAGGTGAAGGAGTTCGCGGTCATCCCGTGCACGCTGCCGCCGCCCGTGGTGAGGACGGTGACGCCGGTCGCGAAGCCGGCCATGGTGGCGCGCAGGTCCGCGCCGGCCCCGATCACCGCGGCCGTCCCGCGCCGGCCGAGCCGACCGGGCCCACCGGCCCGGCCGGCCGCAGCGGGTCGGCGTACGGGGCGAGGGCCAGGCGCAGCTCCGGCGGCACCAGGGCGGGGACGGTGTTCGTGTTGGGGCCGCGCATGCAGGCGATCCGCTGCCGGCCGCGGGCGACGAGGAGTTCCTCGACGCCGGCCAGGCGCACGTACTCGAAGCCGAACTGGAGCTGGGTCTGGGTGACCTCCTCCAGCCGCATGCGGACGGAGAGTTCGTCGAAGGCGGTGATCTCGGCGAAGAACTCGCAGTCGACCTTGAGCGTGAACAGCTTGAGGTCGTCCTGGAGTTCGGCGAGCACCCCGGGGGCCTTCTCCTTGAGGAACATCTCTCGGCAACGGCCTTGCCAGCGCAGGTAGTTGACGTAGTAGACGTTGCCGACGAGGTTGGTCTCCTCGAAGCCGACGGTGTGCCGGATCTCGTAGTAGGCGGCGGACATCACTCCCCCTTCCCGGTGAGGACGGCGAGGACGACGGGTTCGTCGCGGCCGGTGACGGTGGTCGCCCAGGTGGCGATCGTCGCGTCGCCGGCCGACAGCACCACCCAGCCGGAGCCCTCGATCCGGTCGAGTGTGAGGGCCTGGCCGGTGGCGGCGGACTTGCGCAGGCACTCCAGGGCGCACCACACCCGGGTGGCGGCGAGGTCCGGCGGGCAGCCGGCCTCGGCCACCAGCAGGTCGCGCAGCGGGAGTTGGGCCTCGCCGAGCAGTGCGGCCCAGTCCGCCTCGGTGCGCGGCCGGACCGTCTCGACGTCGCATCCGAGCCGCGCGCCGTCGTCGCCGACCACCGCCAGGGTCAGCCCGCCGCTGTGCGAGGCGGACACCGCGTGGCCGTCCAACTCCGGTTTGCCGTCCGGCCGGTGGCGTAGCTCGGCGGGTGCACCGAGCGCCCGGGAGACGGCGGTGGCGGTGCGGGTGCGCCGGTCCGGCTCGTCCCCGGCGGCCTCGACGACGACGGCGCGGCTGCCCCCGAGCACGGTCTCCAGCCTGCGTTCGAGGTAGGAGCCGAGCATGGCGGGCACCCAGGGTCCGGCGCCGTCGCGTTTGCGGACGGCGACGAGGGTCAGGCCCTCCCAGCGTTCGACCACCCGGCCGTCCGGGGTGCGGACGTCGAGGTCGTAGACGTAGGTGTCGCCGTCCTGGCCGCGTTCGCGGGCTTCCAGGACGACGAACTCGGTGTCCTGGTCGGCGGGTTCGGCGAGCCAGAGGCGTTCGATGCCGCGCGGCAGCAGGGTGGCGTCGGGGACGCAGCACTGGAGGGCGTGCATCATCGTGTCGCGGGTGCCGGGGTCGGCGAGGACGTGGTCCTGCGGGAGGTAGGCCGCGAACCAGGGGGCGGGCGTGGTGGTGGAGACCTCGGCGACGGCGTGCCGGGCGCTCGCGCGGCGGTAGTCCAGGAGGCGCTGGAAGCGTTTGCCCTGGAACAGGACGCTGCCGTAGAGCTCGGTGACCGGGTCGACGGGGACGGTGGGCAGGTCGAAGGCGGCGGAGCGCGGGCCGCCCGGGACGGCGGGCCGGGGGTAGCGCAGGCGGGCGCGGAAGTGGTCGGCGGCGAAGCCGGTGTCGGCGGTGCGCAGGACGACGTCGACGGTGCCGGCGTCCTGGACGAGGGCGGCGACGCGCAGCGTGGTGGAGCCGCCAGGACGCACGGCGATGGGCCGCAGGAACTCGACGTCCTCCAGCACCGGCGGTCCGGCGTGCCCGCTGACGGCGCCCGCGACCTGGGCCATCGCCTCCATGCCGAGGACGGCGGGGAAGAGGAGGTCGCCGTCGAGCTGGTGGTCGAGGAGGTACGGGTCGCTGCCCTCGGTGAGGTCGGCCTCGGTGACGAGCTCGACGCCCGGGTAGTGCGCGAGGACGCGCTCGACGAAGCGGCCGAGCGGCAGTTCGGGCCGGTCGAGGGCGAGGGTGGGCAGCCCGGCCGCGCGTCCGCTGACGACGACGGCGGGCCCGGCGGCCGGGTCGGCGAGCAGTTCGCGCAGGACGCGGATGCCCTCGTCGGTGGAGATCGGGGTGATGCCCTCGCGCATCAGCGACTCGACGACGCCGAGGCGTTCGCCCATGCCGGCGCCGGACCACACGGACCACTCGATCGCGAGGGCGCGGGCGTGCGGGTGCCGTTCGCCGAAGCGCAGGGTGAGTTCGGTCATCCAGTCGTTGGCGGTGGCGTAGTGCGCCTCTCCGCGCAGGCCGGCGCGGCCGATGATGGAGCCGAAGGTGACCAGGAGCTTGAGGCGCTCGGGCGTGACGGCGGCCAGGACGGCCGCCAGGCCGCCGGTCTTCGGGGCGAGGGTGCGGCGGAAGTCGTCGGCGGTCAGGGCGGTGAGGGCGGCGGGCTCGTTGCGGCCGGCGCCGTGCAGGACGGCGGTGACCGGGCCGAGGGCGCGCTCCAGGCGTTCGACCGCGGCGGCGACCTGCGCGGCGTCGGTGACGTCGGCGCGCTCGTAGTGCAGGCGCAGGCCGGCGGCGGTCATCCGGGCGAGGTTGGCGGCGAGTTCGGGGTCGGTGGCGGGGTCGGCGCGGCCGACGAGGGCGAGGGCGGCGCCGGAGTCCCGGGCCATGGCCAGGGCGCACTCGGCGGTGATGCCCTTACCGCCGCCGGTGACGAGCAGGACGTCGTCGCCGTCGAGCGGGGACGTCAGGGGCCCGGCCGGGGCCGTCAGCGGGCGCAGCACGGGCACCGTCCGGGTGCCGTCGGGCCGGTAGCGGACCTCGCTGAAGCCGGTGGTGGCGGCGGCCTCCGCGACGACCAGGGGAACGGCCTCCGGCGCGAGGGGGTCGGCGAGTTCGACGACGGTGGTGGGGACGGACGGGTGCTCCAGGTGGAGCGTCTTGGCGAGGCCGGTCGCGCCGAGGCGGTGCTGGACGACGACCAGGCGGGTGCCGGCCGGGGCGGTGGCGGCGGCGCGGCCCGCGGCGAGGAACAGGTCGGCGTCGTCGGGGCCCGTCTCGGCGGGCAGGCACAGCAGCACGCCGTCGCCGATGCCGGCCCCGGCGAGGGCGGCGCGCAGCGGCTCGGCGAGCGGGTGTCCCGGCGTGCCGAAGGCCGTCCAGCGGCCGGGCGCCCCCGTGGCGGCGGTCGCGGGCAGCGGCGCTTCGACGTGCTCGACGGCGAACGGGCGGACCCACGGCGCGACGCCCGCGACCTCGGCCGTCGGCGCGGCGCCGTCCTCGGCGGTGCGCGCCAGTCCGTCGATGAGGTCGGCGAGTTCGCCGAGGCGGACGGTCGCGTAGCCGGTGGTGGCCTCCAGGGCGGGCAGGCCGAGCGCGCGGGTGACGTCGTTGACGATCTGGCCGACGGTGATCGAGCTGAGGTGCAGGTCGTCCATCGGGTGGGTCGAGGAGGTGACGGACTCCAGCGGCAGCTCGACGCGGTCGGCGGCGAGGCGGCGCAGGAGGTCCAGCGTCGACTCCCCGGTGGCCTCGACCGGCGCGGCCTCGACGGCCGTCT
The DNA here is from genome assembly GCF_042733235.1 of Kitasatospora sp. NPDC059722. Taxonomy (NCBI): domain Bacteria; kingdom Bacillati; phylum Actinomycetota; class Actinomycetes; order Kitasatosporales; family Streptomycetaceae; genus Kitasatospora; species Kitasatospora sp. NPDC059722. Next base: position 21,581 of record NZ_JBHWGD010000082.1, on the reverse strand, counting down.
TCGCCGGTGCGAGCAGGGCGGCGTCGATGGCCGGGGCGGACTCGCAGGGGCTGGCGAGGAACGTCATGGCGCCGTCCTCGGGCAGCGCGCGGATGAGCCGCCCGGCGAACAGGGCCTCGGTCCGGACGGGCGCGCCGAGCACGTGGGCGGCGGCGACGACGCGCAGCAGCGGGCCGAGGGACGGGCTGTCGGTGTCGACGGCGAGGACCGGTCGGTCCGGTGCGATCTCGGCGAGCAGACCGGACAGCACCCGGCCGGGGCCGACCTCGACGACCAGGTCGACGCCGGCCGCGGCGACGGCGGCGGCCTCGTGGAAGCGCACTGGCAGGGACACCTGGTCGCACAGCAGCGTCCGCAGGTCGGCGTCCGGGTCGAGCAGGGCGCCGGTGACGGTCGAGGCGTGCGGGCGGACGGGCCGGGCGAAGTCGACCTCGCGCAGCCGCTCGGCCATCGCGCGGGCGGCGGGGGCCACCAGCGGGGAGTGGAAGGCGTGCGAGACGTTGAGCCGGGTCGCGGTGACGCCCTCGGCCGCGGCCCGCCGGCAGGCCTCCTCGACGGCCGCGGCCGGGCCGGAGACGACCGTCTGCCGGGGGCCGTTGTAGCCGGCCACGACGACGTCGAGGCCCGCGGACAGGCGCGCCACGTCCTCCGGCGTCGCGGCGAGTCCGGCCATCGCGCCGCCGCCCCGGCTCGCCTCGGCCATCACCTGGCCGCGCACGGTGGCCAGGCGCAGCACCTGCTCCTCGGTGAGCGCACCGGCCCAGTGCAGCGCGGTGAGTTCGCCGAGGCTGTGGCCGACGGCGGTGGCGGCGCGGACGCCGAGCCCGTCGAGGACGCGCAGCGCGGCGAGCGAGCCGGCGACGATGCGGGGCTGGGCGACGCGGGTGTCGACGTGGTCGGCGCCCTGCGGCAGCCCGGCCAGGCGGTGGACCTCGTCGGCGGCGGCGAATCGGCGGCGCAGCGCGCCGACGGCGCCGCGGCCGGAGCCCTGGCCGGGGAAGAGGTAGGCGATCCGCGGCGGGGTGCCGGTGGAGGCGCCGAGGAAGACGCCTTCGCCGGGCAGGAACCTCACGCCGGCGCCCGCGTCCTCGGCACCCGCGTCCGAGAGCCCCGCGTCGAGGAGCGCCACCAGCCGCTCCAGCGCGCGGACGGCGTCGTCCGGCGAGGTCACGACGAGCGCCGCCCGCGCCCGCGCCCCGGTCAGGCGCGCGGCCGATCCGGCGGCCAGGTCGGCGAGTTCGGCCTGGGCCAGCTTGGGGACGATGCCGAGGAGGCGCTGCGCCTCCTCGCGCAGGCCGGCGCGGTCGCGGGCGTCCAGGAGCAGCAGCTCGGCGTCCTGACGGCCGGCCACCAGGCGCCCGGTGTCGGCGTCGACGGCGGTGCGGCGGCGGGCGCCGGGGACGGCGGCCACCGCGATGTGGGTGTTGATGCCGCCGAAGCCCATCGCCGAGACGCCCGCCCGGACCGGCTGGTCCTCGGGCCACAGCTCGGCGGCGCCCGGCACGTACAGCGCGGCGCCGTCGCCGAGCAGGCCCGGGTGCGGGTCGTGGTGGCCGGTGCCCGGCGGGATCACCTGGTGGTGCACCGCGAGCGCGGCCTTGATCAGACCCGCGACGCCGGCGGCGGCCTTGGTGTGCCCGAAGTTGCCCTTGACGGTCCCGAGCGCGGCCGGGCGGGCCCCCGGGGCGGCGGCGCGGCGGGCGGAGGACAGCGCCTCGATCTCGGTGGCGTCGCCGAGGGCCGTGCCGGTGCCGTGCCCCTCGAAGTAGGAGACGGTCTCGACGCCGTAGCCCGCCTGCTCGTAGGCGCGGGCGACGGCGAGCCGGTGGCCGCCCGCCTCGGGGCGGGTGATGCCGCCCTTGCCGTCCGAGGAGACGCCCCAGCCGGCGATCGTCGCGTAAATGCGGCGGCCGGCCGCGAGCGCGTCGTCCTCGCGCATCAGCACGAGCATGCCGGAGCCCTCGCCGGGCCAGAAGCCGTTGGAGTCGCGGTCGTAGACCTTCATCTCGCCGGTGGCCAGCGCGCCCGTCTTGGCGAAGCCGATCACCTCGAACGGGTCGATGGACAGGTCGACGCCCCCCGCGAGCGCCACGTCGAGATCGCCGTCGGCGAGCGACCGGGCGGCGGTGATGACGGACAGCAGCGACGAGGAGCAGGCGCCGTCCACGGTGTACCCGCCGCCGCGCAGGTCGAAGTGGTTGCAGATCCGGCCCGCGATGGTGTTCGCCAGGCCGCCCGCGAGGGAATCCTCGTCGATCGCCGGGAAAGGCGCCTTGTAGGCCGGTTCCAATTCCGCCAGGAACTCGGCGGCGGCCTCCTCGGACCAGCCTTTTCCGGTGAGCGCCGCGGCGACCGTCCGGCGCACGTAGGGCCAGCGCAGGCGCATGATGTTGGCCCGCGAGAATTCCCCGGTGAGGCTGTTTCCGACGACGACCCCGGTGGACTCGGCGGGAAGTCCCTCCCCTCCCGGGAATCCCGCGTCGGCCAGTGCCCGGGCGGCCGTGTCGAGGGCCAGCCAGTGCGTCAGGTCCGTCGAGCGGTAGGTGCTCCCGGCGACGCTGTAGGCCACCCGGTCGAACGTGAAATCGCGGAGCACCGCGGCCTTGCTCGCGTAGAAACGGTCCGGCGCGGTCCGGTCGGCCGACCAGTAGTCGGCGTGGTTCATCCGCTCGTCCGGCAGTCGCCGAAATGCCCGGCGCCCGCCCAGGACGTTCTCCCAGAGTTCGTTCGGGGAATTCGCGTCCGGGTACCTGAGCCCGATTCCCACGATGGCGACCCGCTGGCTGCTCACGTATTCACCGCCCCTTGGATCCGAATTGACGACCCGCCACCCCGCACCGGGAACGGCACGCCGTATCCGAATCAAGGCTGCCCGGCCGGGGCCCGGGTGTCTACTTCGAGCGTGCTTTGCGCCGGCCCCGGGAGGGGTTTATTGCATAACAGCGTCATCGCTGCTTTGCATAACGGCGTCATCCATTGTTTCCATAACGGCGTCATCGGATTCGGCGGCCGACGGGGCTTTTCGGCCAACTTCGCGACGGCCCCCGGAGTAGTCCGTTCGGGTGAACTGCTCGCTCCCGCTGACCTGCCCGCGGCCCGGCCGTGATGATCTCTGTCCGGCACACCGCCGGCACACCACCCGGCACCCACGCCCACGGACAGGGGACGCGCGTGAAGTACATCGAGGTCGAGCAGAAGTACCGGCTCCTCGGCCCGCCGGACGACCTGCGGGCCACCCTCGCCGGGCGCGGCGGCAAGCCCGGCGAGCCGTCCCGGCAGGTGGACACCTACTACAACTCCCCCCACCGGGACTTCCTCGCCGGCGAGGTGGTCTCCGAGTGGCTGCGGATCCGCGAGGGGGACGACGGGGCCTCGGTCAACTTCAAGCTGTTCCACCCGGTCCAGGCGCCGGTGAAGACCCACTGCGACGAGTACGAGAGCGCCGTCGAGGACGCCGAGGCCGTCCGCCGGATCCTGGCCGCGCTCGGCTTCACCCGGCTCACCGTGGTCGACAAGGTCCGCGAGGAGTGGACCGCCGACGGGATCGCCGTCGCCTTCGACACCGTGGCCGGGCTCGGCGACTTCGTCGAGTTCGAGTTCAAGGGCGAGGCGGGCGGCGTCGCCGAAGCCACCGCGCGGATCGAGGAGTTCATCGCGGACCTCGGCGTGCGCCTCGGCGACCGCATCCACCTCGGGTACCCGCACATGACCCTCGGCCTGCGCTGAGCAGCGGCAGACGGTCGATCGAGCATGACGGCCCCGGACACGGCGAAGCCCCCGTCCACCCGGGCGGGGGAGCGCCGGGCGGGCGGGGGCTTCCGTCAGTGGCGGATCAGAGGGACAGGGGGACCGTCCCGGCCGCCAGCCGGCGGGCGGCGGTGAGGGACGTCCAGGCGGTCAGTTCGATCAACCGGGCGTCGCTCGGGGCGGTTTGACGGGCGGCGGCCACGACGGCGTCGTCCACCTGGTAGGCGGCCTTCGCCGTCAGGAGGGCGAGCCGCCCGGCCGCCCGGTGCTCCGGGGGCAGGGACGAGAGCGGCGGTTCGAGCCAGGCCCGGCTCAGGCCGGGCGGGGTGCCGTCCCACGCGGCCAGTTCGGCGGTGACGAGTTCGCGGACGGGGGCCGGGACCGCCCGTTCCCCGCCCTCGTCGACGGCCGCCGCCGCCCGCGCGAAGGCGCCCGCGATGCTCGGGGTACCGGCCGCCCACAGCAGGTCCTCGGGCAGCCGGGCCGCGGGGAGCAGGTCGAGCGAACCCCCCGGCGAGGGGGCCGCGTTCGCGCTCTGCCGGGCCAGCCGGCCGAGCAGTGCCCGCGCCGCCCGGCGGGCCGCCGGCGGGGCCTTGGGCGGCATCGGGCTGTCGCCGAGGAACAGGCTCACCATCCGGTTGAGGTAGTGGAAGGTGGCGGCCACCCCCACCAACTCCGGTGCCAGCGCCGGAGGGAAGGGCTTCAGCGGGCCCTCCCCCACGGACCCGCCGAGGGCCTCGATCGCCGTCGTGTGCACCTCGACGCAGTACGGGCACGCGTTGGCCCGGGAGACGGCCGCGGCCACCGCCTCCTTCTGCGCCCGGTCCGCCCGGCCCGCCGCGACGAGCGTCTCGCGCAGCATCATCCACGCCGCCGCCAGCACCGCCGGGGCCGGCGCGTGCAGGGCGACGGGCGGTGCGAGCATCCCGAACTCCCGCTCCACCTCGGCGTAGACGCGCGCCACCGGGGCCCCCGCCCGCGCGGGGCGGACGGGGGCGACGTGGCGGACCTGGCCGAGGGAGCCCCTCAGCGCGGTGCGCAACAGTGGTCCTGCCATGGCTACTCGCCCAGCAGGCCGGGCAGCTGGGGCTTCACCCCGCGCCGTCCGGCGGTCTCGCCGCCGGGGCCGGGCGCGCCGTACTCGACGTCCACGCCGCGTTCCCGGGCGGCCCGCACGATGCCCGGGACCGCGCGCTCGGCGAGGGCCGAGATCGTGAGCGCCGGGTTCACCGTCAGGGCGGCCGGGACGGCGGAGCCGTCGGTGACGAAGATGCCGGGGTGGCCGCGGAGTTCGTGCCCGTCGTCGAGGGCGGAGGTCTCCGGGTCGTCGCCGATGCGGCAGGAGGCGAGCGGGTGCACGGTGTAGGCACCGACCACGTCGTTGGTCCAGGGCATCACGCGGGCCAGGCCGTCGCGTTCAAGGATGTCCTTCACGGCGGCGTCGGACTCGGCCCAGCCGCGCAGGGTGCTCTCGGTGGGCACGTAGCCGATCGGCCCGCGGCCGAGCATCTGCTGGGAGATGCGGACGGCGTTGCCGGTGGGCGGCGGCGGGCCGAAGACGCCCTCGTTGTCGTCCTCGACCATGGTGAAGATGGTCAGCCAGGACTGCCACTGCCGGACGAGCTCCTTCTTCTCCCGGCCGAACCAGCTGGGGCCGGTGGCGTCCGGCACCTGGGCGAGGATGGTGCCGAAGCCCGGCGGGAAGTAGAGCTGTTCGAGCGAGTAGCGGGAGCCCACCGGACGGGACCCGTCGAGGGCGTCCCAGCTGGCGACGACCGGGCCCTTGCCGATCTGGTTGGCACCGTAGGCGGCGAGGCCCTCGCCGCGGCCGAGGCCGAGCAGGTCGCGGGCCTTGTCCTCGTCGACGACGGCGGTGTTGAGGCGCTCGCCGTTGCCGGAGAAGTAGCGGCCCACGGCGTGCGGCATCCGGCCGAGGTCCGCCTCGGAGCGCTGGAGGATGACGGGGGTGGCGCCGGCGCCGGCCGCGAGGACGACGATCTTCGCGTCGATGGCGCCGCTCTCGTGGTGGACGCGGTAGTCGACGTCGTCGATGACGTTGTAGTGGACGCGGTAGCCGCCGTCCTCGGTGCGGGTGAGCTTCTGGACCTCGTGCAGCGGCCGGATCTCGGCGCCGTGGGCGAGCGCGGCGGGCAGGTAGTTGAGCAGCAGGGAGCGCTTGGCGTCGAAGCGGCAGCCGGCCATCATCCAGTTGCAGTTGGTGCACTTCGCGCGGTCGATGGCGGCGGGCACCGGGTTGGCGGTGCGGCCGGCGTGCGCGCAGGCGGCGGCGAACAGGCCGCCCGCGTAGGTGACGTCGTTCCAGTCCTGCTGGGTGATCGGCAGCGCCTCGGCGACGCGGTCGTACCACGGGTCGAGGGCCTCGCGGCTGACGGCCTTCGGCCACAGCCGCGCGCCGGTGGCGTTGACGCGGTCGAAGACGAAGCGCGGGGCGCGCGGCATCGCGGCGAAGTAGACGACGCTGCCGCCGCCGACGCAGTTGCCGCCGAGCAGGCTCATCCCGTCGCCGACGACGAAGTCGAAGATCCGGGTGTAGGAGGAGCCGAGCAGGAAGTCGTGCTCGAAGTCACCGGCCGTCAGCCACGGGCCGCGCTCCAGGACGGTGACCTTCGCACCGCCCGCGGCCAGGTGGTACGCCGCGATCGCGCCGCCGAAACCGCTGCCGACTATGAGGACGTCGGTCTTCTCCGTGGAGGTCATGCCGGGCTCCCTGTCGCCGTCGTGTCCGGGTGGATCTCGGCCAGCGGGCGGCCGTAGGAGAAGTCGGGGAACCGCCACAGGGCGTCCTCGCCCGGGTCGAAGAAGCCCATCGCGAGGAGGCCCGGGTGGCCGGCCGCCATGGCGTCGGTGGTGTGCAGGTGGGCCGCGGTATCGAAGGCCATGTTGCTGAAGAGGGTCAGCAGCACCCACAGCTCCTTCTCGGGGTGCCGGGGCGACGTCAGCTCCCGGGCCAGCGCCGTGCGGTCGTCGAAGGCGAGCGCGACGAACGGCGGGACGTCGTCGTCGAGCGCGAGCCCCCGCCCGGCCGCGAAGGCGCGGGCGTGGCGGTTGAGCGCCTCGGCGTAGTCGTCCAGGGCGGTGGAGATCCCGGTGGCGGGCGTCTCCAGGAGCTCGATCGCCCCGGCCGCCACGGCGCCGCCGCCGGCCGAGACCCCGGCCACCGCCCGGTCGTCGGGTGACCTCTTCTCGCCGGGGACGATGGTGTCCGCGAATGCCTCCAGGGTCATCGTTCGAGCCCGGTACTCATCCGATATGTCGGAGCGCACTGGCGTCTCCTCGGGTTCGTGGGTGGGAAAGCCGGGGGGCCGACACCGGTGCACCCCGTTCGGAAACCGGAGCGCGGGCACCGCCACCCCCCGTTTCGCAGGCGCGACGGCAGTATCGTGCATGCGAACCACGCGCCCGCGCATCTTCGGCGTTGCTGCCCCGACGCCCCGTCAGTTGCGCGGACTTGCCGCGTACTTGCCATGTCCGCTTCTTCCGTGTTGCTGCCTCGGATGGCAATACGCCGGAGTAGGTATTCCGCCACTGGCTGAGGGCATGCCATGAATATGACGGGCTCTTGTTGCGCCTGACATGCACTGCTACGGTCTTCATTCATCACGGACGCGCAACTTCCGATCATGGCGGTCCCTGGGTGACCGAGACCGCCCGCCAACCCGCGGTGAAGAACCGCTGAACGTTCCCGGGCGGAGGGGGGTGGGTTGAACATGGGCACTGACGCTGCCGAGGGGGGGACCAGACGACCGCGGTTATTGCTGGTCAGGTCGGCGCCAGCGCATCACAACTGTCGAACCGAAAGCGGCTCCTAGAATCTGGGGTAGCAATGAAGCCGGCTATCGAACAGGCCGTGACTCGCGCCATCGAGACGATGCAGGAAAACATTGGTGAGATACTCACCATAGACGACATGGCGCGCGCCGCGATGTACAGCAAATTCCACTTCTCGCGAGAATTCCAGCGCGTCACGGGGGTGTCGCCCCGGCGGTTCCTCTCCGCGATCCGGATACAGGAGGCCAAACGTCTCCTGCTGGAAACGACGTTCACCGTCACCGAGATCAGCCACCACGTCGGGTACAACAGCGTCGGGACGTTCAGCTCCCGCTTCGCGGCCAGTGTCGGCATCTCCCCCACCATGTTCCGCCAACTCGGCGGCTACACCCCGGGGATCGGCGTCGAGGGCCACGCGGCCGACGAGACGTCCTCCGTACGGGGCGAAGTGCGCAGCGCCGTCGCCGGGTTACTCGGGCAGGTGTTCCTCGGCCTCTTCCCCACCCGCATCCCCCAGGGCCGTCCGGCCGGCTGCGTCGTCCTCCCCGGCCCCGGGCGGTACCTGATCGACGGTGTTCCCCCCGGGACGTGGTACCTGCTGGCGCACTCGGTGCCCGCGGCCTTCGACGAGGTCCTGCTCGGCGAGCAGGAGGTGTTCGTCGGCTCGGTCGGGCCGATCGAGGTGCGCGCGGACGTCCCGGTGATCCCGGCCGACCTGGTGATGCGGCCCAAGCACACCGTCGACCCGCCGGTCCTGCTGGCCCTGATGGACGTCCGGACGGCCGCCGTGCGCGCCGGCCTGGCGCGAGCGGGCACCGGCTGACGGGCCTTCACGCGCCGTCGCCGGGCAGCGGACGGCGGGTGGGGCCGGCAGCCGACGGGACAGCCGCGCACGACAGAGGGGCCCACCGAGCACGATGGGCCCCTCGTCCGTCTTCCCGCGGCTACCCGGCGGGCCGTTCAGCCCCGGGCACGGTGCACCGTCATCGGCAGGCCGCCGCGCACGCGCAGCGACAGCATCGGCTCGGGCACCACGCGGTGCCCCGGCACCTTCGCGAGCCGCAGCTCGCGCACGAGGACGGCGATGGTGAACGTCGCCTCCAGCAGCCCGAGGTGGCTGCCCACGCAGAACCGCGGGCCGGCGCCGAACGGCAGGTAGGCGTAGCGCGGGCGCTCCGGGCCCGCGCCCTCCGGGCGGGGCCGGTCGGGGTCGAAGCGGTCCGGGTCGAACTGCTCGGGGGCGTCCCAGAACGCCGGGTGGCGGTGCAGGGTGTACGGGCAGATCAGGACGTCCGATCCGGCGGGCACGTGGTACCCGCCGATCTCGTCGTCGGCCTGGGCCTGCCGGGGCAGGATCCAGACCGGCGGGTAGAGGCGCATGACCTCCTCCACTACGCGGGAGGTGTACCGCAGCCGGTGCAGGTCCTCGTACTCCGGCGGGCGGTCGCCGAGGACCTCGACGGCCTCGGCGTGGAGCCGGTCGAACACCTCGGGGTGGCGGTCCACCAGGTAGAAGGTCCAGCCGAGGGTGCTCGCGGTGGTCTCGTGCCCGGCGAGGAGCAGGGTGACGATCTCGTCGCGCAGCCGCCGGCGCCCGACCGCGGGGTCGGGTTCGCCATGGGCCGAGTCGATGATCAGCGACAGCGCGTCGTCTCCCTCGGCACCGCCGTCGCGGGCGTTCCGCTCGGCGACCAGCGCGTCGACGACGCGCTGGAGTTCGGCGCGCGCCCGGCGGAAGCGCCGCTGCGTGGGCAGCGGGATCCAGCCGGGCACGGCGCCGAGCGTCACCATGTCGAACATGGCCTGGTCCTGCACGGCCTCGAACTCGTGGCCGATCGACTCGAAGGCGCCGAGGTCGGTGTCGAGCAGGGTGCGGCCGAGCACGCCGAGGGTGAGCCCGGTGAGCTCCTGGACGAGGTCGACCGGCCGGCCGTCCTCGAACGCCCGCAGGCGGGCGACGAGTTTGGCGGCCTCCTCGGCGACCGCGTCGGCCTGCCGGCTGATCCGCTTGTGCTGGAAGACGGGCTGGATCGCGCGGCGCTGTTCGCGCCACAGCTCGCCCTCGCTGGTGAGCAGTCCGTCGCCGAGGGCCCGGCGGGCCTGGATCAGCCCGATGCCCTTGTGGTAGTTGGCGGCGTTGTCGGCCAGGACGTGCTTGGCGTGGTCGGGGTGGTTGAAGAAGTAGAGGGTCTTCGGACCGATGGAGATCCGGACCGCGTCCCCGTACTCGGTGGCGGCCGCCCGCATCAGGGCGAGGCGGTCGCCGGCGAGGCGGCGCAGCAGGGTGGGCGCCGCCCGGCGCGGAGGGCCGGGCGGCACCCGCCGGTTGGAAGCGGCGGTCACGCCGCGACCTTTCCGGCCACCGCGGTCTTGCCGGTCGTACTCGCCCGCAGGAGGGTCGCCCGCGCCTCCTCCTGACCGCGGTCGCGGAAGTGGACGTACCAGAGGTAGAGGCCGCGGATCAGGCAGGTGAGGGCGGTGGCGAAGAAGATGCCGTACGCGATGTGGGCGATCATGAACAGGGCGTAGATCAGCGCGACGCCGGCGCCGAAGGCCATCTGGTTGGCGGGCTTCGACGGGGTGGTGCCGGGGTCGGTGATCATGTAGTTGGTGAAGAGGACGAAGGCGACGCCCGTCATCATCGCGAGCGCGCCCTGGATCGACGTGCCGAAGATCAGCCCGCGGAGCACGGCCTGGAGGGCGAAGGCGGAGAGCCAGCCGAGGATCAGCCACATCCGGCCGGTGAGCTTGGCGTTGAGGATGGTGCCGGACATCAGGATGCCGAGCACGATCAGCCAGCCGAACGGGGTGTTGACGTGCTCGGTGAAGTGGTACGGCGGGGCGATGCTGGCCCACGGGAAGAGCACGAGGATCGCGGCGATGCCGAAGTTCGACGGGTTCATGTAGTGCCGCAGCCGGCCGCGCACCGGCACCCGCAGCACCCACTTGGCGCTGACCGCGAAGACGACGCCGAACATCATCACGTAGACCCGGTCGTTGACGTAGGTCAGCATGTTGAGCGCGAGGCCGGTGATGTGCGAGGGGTAGAGGAACTCCAGCACCCCGGGCAGGCCGTTGCCGAGGAAGCGCGGGCGCCGGCCCTCGACCTTGGCGCCGACCAGCTCCAGCGCGATCTCGGTGGTGTAGGCGGTGGCGAGGGCGATCAGCGGCCACGTCCAGGGCTGTTCGAAGCCGAGCACGGTGTAGCCGAGGATGTTGAAGACCGTGATCGAGATCGCGAAGCGGCGCAGCGCGATGACGACCTTGGGCTCGTGCCGGGAGGCGGTGGCCGCCTTGCCGGTGGCCGCCGGGGCCGGGGGTGCCGGCTGCGTCGTCGTGGGGGCCTTGTCTGCCATGTGCGTCACTTCTCCTTGGCCTGGCTACCGAGTTGGAGCGAGTGCCATCCCGGGCTGAGCGTCACGGTCTGCTGGTGCACCTGGCCGTCGCGGTCGCGCCACTGGAGCTTGACCGGCATCGGGCCGGTGACGCCCTTGCCCAGGCCGATGTGCACGTAGTGGCTGCGCTTGCCGGAGTGGCCGCTGCCGCCGTCGACGCGGTCGATGAGCTTGCGCCCGTCGGGGGTGGTGACCTCGACCTCGGCGCCGATCGCCGGGGATCCGGGGGCGGGCATCGGTCCGGCGGCGGCGGGGGTGTCGTAGGTGAGCCGCAGACCGAGGTAGGAGCCGGTGTCGGGGCTGTCGTTGCGGTAGAAGACCGGGGCGTCCCACTGGCGGGCCACCGCGAAGTCGAGTTTGCCGTCGCCGTAGGCGTCGCCGGTGGCGATGCCGCGGGTGGGCACGGGGACGGCGAGGCCGAGGCGGCCGGAGAGGTTGCTGTAGTGGCCGTCGGCGCCCTTCACGAAGAAGCGCAGGGTCTGGTCGCCGCCGATGTCGTCGCCGGCCTTGACGTTGGGCCACCACCACGGGTTGTCGAGCAGGGCGTCGTTGGCGGTCGCGAGCTCCTGGAGCTGCGGCCAGCGGTTGGTCTTGCCCTTGACGAAGCCGGTGGCCTGGACGATCGCGAGCTGCCCGCTGTTGTCGAAGTCGCCCATCTTGACGTCCCAGCCCCAGCCGGACCACGCGGTGCCGTCCTCGGCGCTGTGGTCGACGAACGGGGCGGTGCCGTTGGAGAGCTGGGCGCGCAGGTCGGCCTGGTCCCGCGCGGTGTTCATGAACTGGAAGTTGCTCTCCTCGATGCCGAAGGAGGTGGTGATGTTGCTGACGAACAGGTCGTAGAGGCCCTTCTTGCCGGACAGGTCGCCGAAGTCGACGCCCATGCCCTTGAAGGAGTCGTTGCCGAGGATCTTGGACTTCGGCGTGGAGCCGTCGCGCGGCCCGGTGACGAGGTCGAACTTCGGGTGGCCGGGGGTGGAGACGTTGTGCAGCAGGCGGTCGTTGCCGAAGTCGTTCGCGACGTACAGCTCGGGCAGCTGGTCGCCGTCGAGGTCGATCGAGCTGGAGGCGAGCGACCAGCCGTGCTTGGCCTCCGCGGGGAAGGCGTCGTCGGAGCACTGGAACGCGGCGGAGGGTTTGTCGGCCGTGTTGCCGCCGGTCCAGCGGCAGATGTACTTGCCGCCGCTGTTCTGGGCGTGGGACATCGAGTGGTTCATGACCACGCCGCCGCTGACCCGGTCGTCCAGGACGGGCCCGTCGGGGAAGTAGTTGCCGATGAAGAGGTCCTGGTGGCCGTCCCCGTCGAAGTCCGCGACGGTCGCGGTGTTGGTGTTCCACTGCGCGCCGGTGTACTTGCCGTCGGTCGCGTTGGGTCCGGGCACGAGCTCGACCGGCTCGAAGGCGTGCGCGTCGAGCGTGGTGGCGTCGGGCTTGGCGAGGAACAGGACCGGGGTGCGGCCCCAGTAGTAGACCAGCAGGTCGGTGCGGCCGTCCTCGTTGAAGTCGCCCGCCACGCAGCCCATCGGCGCGATGTAGTCGTTCATCGGCAGCGGGGACGGGTCGAGCGCGAACGGCGCGTAGTGCGGGCCGTCGGAGCCCGGCACGGGTGTGACGTCGACCTGGTCGGTGCGGGTGTCGACCAGGCACAGGTCGCCGGACTTGCCGGTGCCGCGCAGGTCCGTCATGGTGATGGCCGCGCCGACCGAGGAGATCCAGGCGCGGATGTGCTCGTAGTCCTTGTTGACGGTGCGGATCGTCTGCTGCTTCGCCGCGGGCGGCAGCTCGATCGGCAGCGGCGTGAAGTGGAAGCGGCTCGCCATGGTGTCCTGCTCGGCGGCCGACGTCGTCGGCGGCAGCACCAGGAAGTAGCCGGCGACGATCGCCAGCACGGCGATGATGCCGGGCAGTTGCAGGCGGACCCGGCCAAGGAGGGTGGGCACCGGTCAGTTCCTTCCCGTGGTGGCGAACGCGTCGGCGATGGCCCGGCGCCAGGTCTCGAAGGACGGCACCGGGCCGTTCGAGCGGCCGGTGGGGCGCAGGTCCTGGGTGACCTTGGCGGCCGCGGCGGCGGAGGTGCCGCAGAGCACCTCGGCCGCGAGCTCGGTGTGCGGGCCGAGCAGCCCCGCGTGGATACGGGCCTCGCACGCGAACGCGGCGCCCTGGGCGACGATCGCCCGGTGCGCGCCGGCCCGCTCCCGGAAGTCCCGCAGCTCCGCCTCGTCCACGCCGCCCGCGTAGGCCGCGGCCAGGCCGGCGCCGCCGTACAGGTCGGAGTGCCGGGACTCGTGGAACCGCTCGATCAGCCCGGCGACGACGCCCGGGTCGGTGCCGCCGACGAACCACAGCGCCCGGCCGATCCCCTGGTCGATCGCCCGGTTCACGTACCCGGGCGAGTCGTCGGCCGGCCACGGGAACGCCCGCTCGCGGAACCGGCCGTGGACGTACCGGTCGGTCGCGAAGTACGCCTGGTGGAATCCGTAGCCGTCGAGCACGAGCCAGCGCAGCAGGGGATCGAGGGCGGTGATGTCGGGCCAGCAGAAACGCGGCAGCCGCGCCATCGCCCAGCCGATTCCGACGTACACCATGTAGTGGTGGTCGGCCCCCCGCCCGGCGAGGAATCCCCCCACCCAGCCGCGGCCCTGCAACGGCAGCCCGTCCAGCATGGCGAATCCCATGCCGGCCCCCTCGTAGGCGAAACCGCGGAATCGGTGCGGGACGTTTTCCAGCCGGTGCTCCGCCTCGGCGGGCGCACCGGACTCCACCGCGTACGCATAGCCTTCGAGGAAGCGGCTCCCGACGGTTTCGAGGAGTTCCCGGGCCTCCGGCGACTTCTCGTGGAAACCCCGCTTGGCCAGCTTGGTCTCGGCGGTGTTCGGCGTCAGCACGCGCCGCCGTAATGTCCGCAACGGGCTTGGCACTCTGCTCTCCTTTCCGTGGTACGGAGATTGACGAGCCTTACCCTGGATAATTCCCGTTCCGGCGGACGGCCGCTTCTTCGCGAATGCTCTGGTCTTTCTTCCGGAATGCTCAGCCGGTGCCGCGGCCGGGATCCGACGCGGCGAACCGCTTGCGCACGTTCGTGCGCCACGCCTCGTACGCCGGCGGGTCCGCGGGCGAGGCCGCGTCGGCGAACACCGCGCACTCGTCGCCGAGCGCCGCCGCGTCCGCGACCGACAGGCCGGTGAGCGCCTGCGAGGCCTCCTCGCCATGCGCGGGGACGAAGCCCGCGTACACCCGGGCCTTCGAGGCGAACACCGACCCCTGCGCCAGCTCCGCCCGGTGCTCGCCCGCCTCCTCGCCCAGCTCCGCCAGCTGAGCGGCGCCGCACCCGCCGGCGAACGTCGCCGCGAGGCCCACCCCGCTCCACAGGTCGGCCTGCCGGTGCGGCGCGAACTTTCCTACGGCCGACGCCACTTGGCGGTGCTGCGCGCCGTGGATGAACCACAGCGCCCGCCCGATCCCCTGGTCCACCGCACGCGGGAAGTAGCCCGGCGCACCCTGCCAGGGGTAAGGGCTCGGCACCCGCTGCTCGTCCACCCAGCGCCGGGTGTGGAAGTACGCGAGGTCGAAGCCGTACCCGTCGACGGCCAGCCAGCTCATCGTCGGGTGGTACGGCGTGCCGGACAGGTCCGGCAGCACCTTGGGCCACAACTGCCGCGGCAGGCGGGCCATCGCGAACCCGATCCCGATGTACGCGAGGAAGATGTGCGGCTGCCCGGCCCCGGTGAGGAGGTCCCGGGTGCGGTGCCCCCGGCCCATCGCGTCCAGGACGGTGAAGGCCATCGTCGCGCCCTCGAAGGCGAACCCGCGCTGCTCCGCGTCCACCAGGCGCAGCCGGTCCTCGACCTCGCGCGGCCCCCGCGCCTCGATTCCCCACTCGAACCCGCACACGACCGCCTGCGGCACCGCCTCCAGACGGCGCGTCACCGGCGAGGCCGCCACGGGGAACCCGCGCCGGGCGAACGTCACCTCCGCCGGCGAGGGCGCCAGGACCAGTCGGCGCAGCGTTCCCAGGACCGTCGGCATGTTTCCCCTCCGCCCCCCGCCGTCCGATACGGCGGCACGGTTACATGCTCGGCGGCGGGTCCCGCCTGGGGCATCTTCCGCGTTGCGCTGCGAGGCGGTAACCGCTCCGTACCGTTTGAGCGAACACCCCTATCCCGAGGGGGTGTTGTGCCACCATGAGTGCCCCGACGGGGAGGCGGCGGTTTTCGGCCGTTCTCTGCGACGGTCCGTGCGCGCTTGTCGAGCTGGAGGCCAAAATTGATCGGGGGCTCGAATGACGGGGCGTGTCCGGTCTGCCACGGTCCGCAGGGCGGAAGCGGGTTCTGCACCAGCTGCCGCTGGCGCCTGGAGGGCGAGGTGTTCCTCGGCGGGCCCACCCCGGACGACCTCCGCCGCGAGGAGGAGGCGCTCGCCGCGGCCCGCGCCGAGTGGGACGAACAGGCGGCCGCCCTCGCCGCCGGCGACCCCGGACCGGCCGGCGAGCCGGGCCCCGCGTGGGACCGGCTGCTGGAGGAGCTCGTCGAACACCCGGACGCCGTCCTCTGGTTCGTCGAACTCACCGACGAACGCGTCGGGTTGATCCGGGCCGAGGCCGACCGCAACGGCATCCCGCACACCGTCGACCTCGGCGGCGCGGCCTGGACCGCCCTCGCCCCCGAGTTCGCCGAGGACCCCGGCGACCGCGCCTTCCAGCTCGCCGGCGGCATCGGCACCCGCCCGCCCGTCGACCGCGCCGCCCTCGACGACGCCGTCCGCCGCCTGCTCGGCACGCTGCTCCCCCACGGGCGGCGCCACCGCACCGTCCTGCTCACCCAGCGCCCCGACTGGCCGCTCCTCGCCCGCGCCGCCGAGGCCGCCCGCACACTTCGCTCGCCCGACGCCCAACTCGGCCCCGTCAGCGGCGGAATGGCCGGAGTTCGCCTCCTCCTGCGCGGCGCACCCCTGCACCGCGACCACTCCCTCGTCCTCGCCGACGTCGACGCGCTCAGCGGCGCCGTCCGCCCCGAGGCCAAACTCCTCTTCCCGGCCGGCGCCCGGCTGCGCCCCGGCGAGACCGTCACGGTGCCGGTCACCGTCCACGGCGGCGTCGACGCGGACACCCTCGTCACCCTCCCGGTCGTCGCCGCCGGCAGCGGCACCCCGCACGACGCCGTCTCCACCCACGGCGTGCGGCTGCCCGCGCTGCGCTCCGCCGACCTCACCTTCGTGCTGCACGGCCCCGGCGAGGTCGAGGTGCTGCTGCCCGACGGCTCCGCCGCCGAGCCCGTCCGCGACGACCTCGGCACGATCATCGCCGCCCTCCCCCGCCGCCTCGCCCGGCCGCCCCGCCTCCACCTCCTCCTCGCCGTCGAACTCGGCTACGGCGCCTCACCCGACGAGGTCACCGCCCGCCTCGACTACGCGCGCGGCCTCGTCACCGCCCTCAGCGGCCCCGAGGGCGCCGCCGCGGGCGTCGACGTCGGCCTCGTCGGCTACTACGACCACCACGTCCGCGAGAGCCGGTACGCGCCCCGGGGCACGCTGCTCGACACCCTGCCGCTCGGCCCGCCCGCCACCGCCCTCGCCGCACTCGCCCGCTGGCGCCCGCAGCGCCGCCGCCGGGACACCGCGTCGGCGCTGGAGGACGCGCTGCAGGCGCTGCGCCGGCTGGCGACCGCGCCGCCCTGGACGCCGCCCGGCCGCGCGCGCCCGCAGCGCACCGTGCTGGTCCTCGGCGCCCGCCCGCCCTGCGAGTGGGCCGAGCACGGCCAGGGCCCGGTGCCCGCCTGCCCGCTCGGCGTCGACTGGCGCGCCGAGCTGGCCGGCCTGCGCGAGGCCGGGGTACGCGTGCTCGCCCGGCGGGACGGACCGGCGGACGAACGGCCCAGCGAACTCGCCCTCCAGCCCCTCTGGGACCACACCGAACTGGCCTGGCACACGATCGGCACCGACGGCACCCTCCCACCCGGGCAGCCGCCCGCCGCGACCGCCCTCGACCTGCTCCCGCCCTGGCACGTCGACGGGCCGCCCTGCCGGCTGGCCCTGGCCCGTTCCCTGCTCTGACCGCCGCACCGAGGAGACCCCCGATGTCCAACCTGCCCGACCCCTCGTCCGACCACGGCGCCGCGGCCAAGGACGGCCTGCCGCCGGAGCCGGACGCCGGACCGGCCTGGGAGGGCCCGCACACCCAGGGCGGACCGGGCCTGCGCCCCTACGGCCCGCCCAGCGGCCCACCCCAGCCCACCATCCCCGACGGCTACGCCGCCGCCATCCCCGCCGCGCCCGGCATGGCGCAGGACGGCAACCTGCCCCCGCTGCCGCTGCCCTCGCCGCCCGGCGCGATCGGCCCGGACGGGCCGGGCTCCGTCCGCATCGGCCTGTGGGGGGCGCCCCGCTCGGGCAAGACCACCTTCCTCTCCTCCCTGCCGATCGCCGCCATCCAGCACAACCGGCACGGCAAGGGGAACTGGGTCATCAGCGGCATGACCAAGGAGGCCATCGAGTTCCTCAACCGCGGCATGCGCCTGCTGGCCGTCGACCGCGGCTTCCCCGGCGCCACCTCCGCCACGGCGGGCATGAGCTGGGCCTTCCAGGGCGAGGAGCCGCGCAAGCTGGCCGGCACCCGGCAGGTCGGCTTCGTGCTCGACATCCACGACGTCAGCGGCGAGGTCTTCCGCCCCGAGCACCCCAGCCACGAGGCCATCGTCGACCAGCTCGCCGCGGCCAACGGCCTCGTCTACCTCTTCGACCCGCTCCTGGACCGCGAACACGCCACCCAGAGCCTGGACTTCTTCTACGCGACCCTCAACGCGATCACCAGCCGCGTCCGCGACAGCCGCGGGATGATCAACGGGCGGCTGCCGCACCACGTCGCCGTGTGCGTCGCCAAGTTCGATGACCCGCTGCTCTTCCGGCCCTCCGTCGAGGCGCGGTGGGTCACCCAGGACGGGGTCGGCGCCCGCATCCCGCGCGTGCCCGCCGAGGCGGCCGCCGGCTACTTCACCTGGATCTGCGACACCTTCCGCGGCTCCAGCGCCTCCCTCGTCCGCGACGCCCTGAACGCCTACTTCGTGCCGGACCGCATCAGCTACTACGCCACCTCCGCGATCGGCTTCCGCCTCAACGCCGACGGCATCTTCGACTACCGCCTCTACGCCAACGTCGAGCAGGTCGGCGGGAAGCCCCGCATCGCCACCTCCCCGCAGCCCATCAACGTCCTGGAGCCGCTGGTCGACCTCGAACGCCGGATCCGCTCGCGCAAGATCAAGCTGCGGTGACGGCCGTGCAGCCACCCGACCCGCACCTGCCCGACCCGCACCTGCCGGACCCGCACCGGCCGGGGCCCCACCCGCCGCACTCGCCGGGGCCCCAACAGCCCGGTCCCCACCCGCCCGGTCCCCAGCTTCCGGGTCCGCAGCTTCCCGGTCCCCCGCTTCCGGGTCCCCAGCTTCCCAGTCCGCAGCGGCAACCCGAGCAGCGGCAGCGGCCCGCCGCCACCGAACCCGTCACCGCCCACTGGGCCGTCCTCGGCAAGCACCCCGGCCGGGCCATGGGCTACGAGCTCCTCGCCGCCAGCCTCGACGAGGACCGCGCCCGCCGCTACCTGTGGGGCGCCCAGACCGGCACCCCCGAGGTGCGCCGCCCCGACGAGACCGGCGGACTGCCCTGGCGCGTCTTCCTCAGCGGCGTCGAGGGCGAACGCACCGCGGCCTGCGCCCTGATCGAGCAGAGCTGGGACGGCACCAGCGACGGCACCGGCGCACCGATCATCACCTCCCGCCTGCTGCTCGTCGAATGGGCCCAGGCCGCGGCGCGCGGCGTCACCTGGTCCACGCTCGCCGACGCCGCCGCCGGCCTGCGCTGGCCGGGCCCGGAGGAGGGGCCGGCCCGGCCGCTGCGCCTCGACCTCGGCGGCCTGTCCGTGCCCTCCTCGGCCGCCGAACTCGCCGCCGTCGTCGACGAGGTGGGCTTCGAGTGGACGGCCTGCGTCGCCGCCCTGCTCACCGCCGGACACCGGATCACCATCACCGCCGACGGCCGCAGCCTGCCCACCCCCGAGCGGCGGGTGCGGATCGTCGACGCGATCGCCGCGCTGCTGCCCTACGGCTGCCGGCACTGGCTCAGCGGCGCCAGCTGGACCGGCGACTCCGACCACAAGGTGCAGCTGACCTTCGCCGAGAGCGCCCGCACCGGCCGCACCGCCGTCCGCTTCGGCGCGGCCACCGCCCAGCCCGCCGATCCCGGGGCCGCCGCCTACCTGGCCGAGCTGACGCGCCTGCGCGCCAAGGGCTGGACCAGCCGGGAGCTCGTCGCCCACCTGCTGGCCGCCACCGCGCCGATCCACTGGAGCGACGGCCCGGCCATGCTCCGCGTCCTGCGCGAGGTCGACCTCGTCGACGCCGTGCTCGCCGCGGTCCGCGAGGGCACCGCCCGGATCGAGGACGTCGCCCGGGTGTTCGAACGCCAGGGTCTCGGGCGGCTCGACGCCGACGGCCACCGCGAGCTCTACCTCTTCCTCGCCCGCACCGCCCGCCCCGGCGGCCCGGACCGGCGCGACGACCACGCCGTCCGGCTGCTGCGCGACCACTGGTCGCCCGGGCTGCCGGAGTGGCTGGCCGGGTCGGTGCTCGCCGACCCCGATCCCGACCGCGGCTTCGACCGGGCGTTCGCCTGGCTCGACCTGCTCAGGGAGCTGCACGGCCCCGGGTCGGGCCCGTTCGACGAGCTGCTCGCGGCGCTGATCGACCAGCGCCGGCCCGGGCCGGTCGCCGGGTCGCGCCAGCGGTGGATCGGCGTCGTCGTCCTGGCCGCCCAGCAGGCCTTCGGCGCCGAGGCCGCACCGGCGGACGGCGTCCTGATCGCCCAGCCCGAGATCGGGCGCGCGTGGGCGTTCGCCGCGCTCGCCAAGGACGGCCCCGGCCCCGCGGTGCTCGACCGGCTGCTGCGGGCCGCCGCGAAGGAGCGCCTCCCGGGCCCGACGGGCTGGCTGCGCTTCACCGCCTACGTGTACGGCGCCGCCGACGACCACGACCTGCGCCGCGGCGACGCGGCGGACTTCGGGACGGCCATCCCCGCGGCGCTCTGGAAGGAGCTCCTCGAACTCGCCGTCCGCCACCGGCGGCCGCTCGTCGTCTCGCACCTGTGGCCGTCCTACTGGGAGGTCGCGCGCGGGCAGCAGGGCCCCGAACTCGCGGCGGCGCTCGCCGCGGCGGCCGTCCACCTGGAGGCCGCGGCCGGGCAGGTGCGCCCCGAGTACGCGGCCGAGCTGGACCTGCTGCGGCTCTACGCCGCCCAGGGCCAGGCCGTCCCGCTCGCCGGCCTCGACCGGCTGCTCGGCGGGGAGGCCCCGCCGGCGCCGGGCCGGGTGTACCCGCGCCGGGGCTCCGGCCCGGCCGACGCCTATGCCGCGCGGCTGTCGGAACGGCTGTCCGCCGCCGCCTCCGACGCCCTCTGGCAGCGGACCGTGGACGCGCTGCTCGGCTCCCGGCCCGACCCCGGACGCTGGCCGGTCACGCGCCTGCTGGCGGAACGCAACGTGCGCGGGCAGGAGGCGCTGGTCCGGGCCCTGGACAAGCGGCTGCTCGACGGCGAGGCCGCCTGGCTCGAACTCGGCCTGCCGCCCGCGGTGACCGCGGCGCTCGACAAGCTGCCGGGGATGCACTCGCTCAACGCCCGCAACAAGGTCCGCCACCTCCTCCAGGGGCCGCCCGCCCCCGTCCAGCTCGGCATCGCCCTGTCCGACGTGCACGCCGGCGGCTACCCGATCGACCCGACGGCCGAACTGCTGCCCGGCCTGCTCCGCTGGCGGACCGAGGAGGTGGACCTGCTCCTCGCCGAACTCTGGTACCGGGCACGCCCGTTGGCACAGCACCTGTACCACGTCATCCTGCAGACCCAGGGCGCCACCCGGCTGCGCCTGTCCCTGCTCAACATGGCCCACCAGGAGGCGCAACGCCAGGAGTACGCCCGGGAGCTGCTCCGCTACGACGGCTGGTACGGCACGGCCGAGTCCGCCGAGTCGGCGGCCCAGCCACAGGACCGCCGCGGCATCTTCGGCAGGAGGCGCCGCAAGTGAGCCGGGGAAGAACAGGCCGCGCAGCCGCAGAGGAGCGTGCCGGATGACCCTCGCCGTCGACGTCGGCACGCGTTTCGTGCGGCTCGCGCACGTCCGCCCCGACCGCCTGCCCGCGCTCGCCGAACTGCCGGGCGCCGTCCCCGGCGAGGGCGTGCCCGTCCCGTCCGGGCAGGATCCGGCGCGCACGCTGGCCGCCGCCTGCGCCGCCTTCCGGGCGCGCTACGGCAAACCCTCCCGGGCCGTCCTGGTCGCCCCCGAGGCCATGCCGCCGCTCTACCGGGACCGGATCGCCGAGGCCTTCGGCCGCACCACCCCGGTCGTCGAACTGCGGCCCGCCACGGCCGTCCTGGCCCTCCTACGGCACAACGGAGAGGCGTTGGATGGCACTTGGGGTGTCTGCGCACTCGGCACGACGACCATAGAGGTGAGCGTGTGCGTCGCCGCGCGGCGCAGCGTCGGCGTCCGGCGCTTCGTCCGCCACACCCCGGAGGGCGGCCTGGGCGCGGCCTTCGACGCCGCGCTCCTCGGCGGCGCCGTGGCCGGCGGCGGCCCGGCCGGCGGCGGCCCGGCCGGCGACGCGGCCCTCGCGGCGC
>NZ_JBHWGD010000081.1:0-32614 GCF_042733235.1 Kitasatospora sp. NPDC059722 | reverse complement strand
ATCATGACCATCGGGGTGGTGAACCGTGGCTGGCGCCGCTGGGCCTGGCGATGCGGCCGGCGCCAGGTGCGTCCCGAGCGCAGGGCAGCCGCGATCTCGCGACGCAACTCACCGCGTCCTTGCAGGTAGAGGGTCTGATAGACCGTCTCGTGGACCACGTGCATCTCCGGCCGCTCGGGAAACCGTGCCCGTAGAGCCTGGCAGATCTGCTCCGGGCTCCACTTCCTGTCCAAGTGTTCCTGGATGAAGTCCCCTAGTTCGGGGCTCCGGGCAATCTTGCGCGGCTTGGGGCGTGGCCGACGGGCGTCAGCCCGGGCCTGGGCCGCGTGCGGACGGTAGACCTCGCTGTCGGGGTGCCGGTTGCGCTTGATCTCGCGGCTGACGGTGGAGGGGCTACGGCCCAGCTCGGCAGCGATCGAGCGGATCGATGCCTTCTCACGAAGCCGGTCCGCGATGTGAATGCGCTCTTCCTCCCGCGAATGGCGGGAGGAGTCGGGCAGAGGGGAAGCCGGCCGCTGAACGGGCGGCTTCCCCTTCCTCGTGCCGGTCGGCTGACTGCCGTTGCGCCATCGCTTGCCGGTCCGAAAGTTGATCCCGACGATCCGGCATGCTTCCTGGCTGCTCAGCCCCTGGTCCATGAGCCGGAAGTATTCCGCCTGCTCACGGACCAGTTTGCGCGGCCCCTGTCTGGTCCGTTCCTTACGAATCTCGAAGGTCATTGCAGTCCCCGGTCAGGGTGTTGCAACGATCCCTAGAACCCAAGCGTCCTCCGGGGCGTACTGCTTTTCTCCGGGGCCGGGTTCCCCGAAGGCCCGGTTTCCCTGGGGCGTCGGGTTTTCCCGGGCGTCGGGTTTCCCCGGAGGTCAGACCGGCTGCTCGCGCTGCCGGTGGTAGTGGCGGGCGGCACGGGCGCGGTTGCCGCAGGCGGGCCCGCACCACTCGCGGCGCGGGTGGTCCTTGACGAAGAACTGGACGCAGCCCGGCCCGTGACAGGCCCGCAGCTCGGCCGCGAGCGGACCGCCCAGCAGGTCGGCGGTGCCGTGGGCGAGCGCCGCGAGCGCGGCGGGGAACCCGTCGCGGCCGGTCCGCTGGACGACGGCGATCCCGGTTCCGGCGGCCGTCAGGACGGGCCAGCGCGGGGCGGCGGCGGACGCCTCGTTGATCCGCCCGACCTCGGCGGCGGGCACCGGCTCCCCCTCGGCGTGCGCGTGCAGGACGGCGCGGACCGCGTCGCGCAGCGCCCGGAACGCGGCCAGGTCCGCCTCGTCGACGGACAGCCCGGGGGCGTCGGCCTCGGACCCGAGCCAGCCGGCGAGTTCCTCCGGCGTCCCGACGGTGTCCCGGACCTTGCCGCGGACGGCGACCAGCGTGTTCGCGAACGCGACGGCGAGCGGCAGGCCCGGGGAGGACGGGGCCGGGTGTTCCTGAGCAGTGTCGGAAGCCATGGACCTAATGGTAGCCACCCCTTGCAACCATCAAGTCCGACTGCCATGATTCTCACGGTTGATCAGCCATCAACCATAAGAATCGACTCGGGGGGAGTACCACCGGATGACCGCCACCGCGATCGGACCCGGCCCGCAGACCCGTCCGGCCGAACGGCCGCCGACCGCCCGGCTGCGGCACAACCGGGACTTCCTCAAGTTCTGGTCCGGCGAGACCCTCTCGCTCCTCGGCAGCCAGGTCACCACGCTCGCCCTGCCGCTCACCGCCGTCATCGCCTTCGACGCCACGCCCGAGCAGGTCGGCCTGCTGCGCTTCCTGCAACTGGTGCCCTACCTCGGCCTCGCGCTGGTCTTCGGCGTCCTGGTCGACCGGATGCCGCGCAGGCGCGCCATGCTGCTGGCCAACGGCGCCCGGATGGTGCTCGTCGGACTGGTCCCGCTGCTGGCCGCGGCCCACCGCCTGACGCTGCCGGTGCTGCTGGCGCTCGCCTGCGCGATCGGCGTCTTCTCCGTCCTGTTCGACGTCGGCTGGATGTCCTTCGTCCCGACCCTGGTGAAGGACCCGGAGCACTACGTCGAGGCCAACCAGAAGCTCGGCGTCACTTCCTCCACCGCGGACGTGGCCGGGCCCGGCCTGGCCGGACTGCTGATCGGCGCCCTGACCGCGCCGGTCGCACTGGTCGCGGACGCCTTCTCCTACCTGGTCTCGCTGCTCACGCTGCTGTGGATCCGCACGCCCGAACCGCGCCCCGAGCCGCCCGCGGCGGGCCGCCACCTCGGGCGGGAGCTGGCCGAGGGCCTGCGCTGGGTGTTCGGCGACCGCGTCCTGCGACCGCTGGCGCTGCTCGGTCCGTTCTGCAACTTCTCGATGGTCTCGGTGTGGACGGTGTTCGTCCTGTACGCGGTGCGCGACCAGGGACTGACGCCCACCTGGATCGGCGTCGTGTTCTCCGCCTCCTCGGTCGGCGGACTGGTCGGCGCGGCCGTCTCCGGGCGGGTCGTCAGGCGGTTCCGGCTCGGACCCGTCTACGCGGTGTCGATGGCGGCGATCTTCGCGAGCCCGCTGCTGGTCGCGTTCGCGGACGGCCCGAAGCCGGTGCGCACGGCCCTGTTCGTCGGCTCGTTCTTCATCGGCTACCTGGGCCTCGCCGTGGCCGGCGTGGTGATGGTCAGCCTGCGCCAGACCCTGACCCCGCAGCCGCTGATGGGCCGGATGAACGCGGCCTTCCGCACCCTGCTGTTCGGCGGCGGCTCGCTGGGCGGACTGCTCGGCGGCGTCATCGGCGGGGCCCTCGGGCTGCGCCGGGGCCTCGTCGCGATCGCCGTCGGCTCGGCGCTGATGCTCGTCCCGCTGGCCCTGTCGCCGGTCAGCCGGCTGCGCGCCCTGCCGCCGCCGGCCGCCTGACCGGCGCCCACCCGGACCACCGGGGTCGTCGGGCCCGCTCGGGGGAGGGGCTGGGCGACCCCGGTTCGGCGCGTCGCCGCGCCGACCGGCGCCCACCGCACGGACACGGGGACCGAACCGTACGAATGGCCCCGCGAAGGACACCTCGGTGCACCCCCTCCTCATATGATCGGAGCGACATGCGCCATGCTTGGTGATGCAGAGCACAGAACGGAACTTGCGCCGGACGGCCCACCCGCCGACCGGCCGAGAAGGAGGAAGCACGTGGACGACGTTCTGCGGCGCGCCGCACTCTTCGCGGCACTCGACGACGAACAGGCCGGCGAGCTGCGCGCTTCCATGACCGAGGTCACCCTCGCCCGTGGTGAGTCGCTGTTCCACGAGGGCGACCCGGGCGACCGGCTGTACGTCGTCGCCGAGGGCAAGGTCAAGCTCCACCGCGCCTCGCCGGACGGACGCGAGAACATGCTCGCCGTCCTCGGCCCCAGCGAGATGATCGGCGAGCTGTCGCTGTTCGACCCGGGACCGCGCACCGCCACCGCCAGCGCACTGACCGAGGTCAAGCTGCTCGGCCTCGGCCACGGCGACCTCCAGCCCTGGCTGCACGCCCGCCCCGAGGTGTCCATCGCGCTGCTGCGGGCCATCGCCCGCCGCCTGCGCCGGACCAACGACGTGATGTCCGACCTGGTCTTCTCCGACGTGCCCGGTCGCGTCGCGAAGGCCCTGCTCGACCTCTCCCGCCGCTTCGGCGTGCAGTCCGAGGAGGGCATCCACGTCGCCCACGACCTCACCCAGGAGGAGCTCGCCCAGCTGGTCGGCGCCTCCCGCGAGACGGTCAACAAGGCGCTCGCCGACTTCGCCGGCCGCGGCTGGCTGAAGCTGGAGGCCCGTGCCGTCGTCCTGATGGACGTCGAGCGGCTGTCGCGCCGCTCGCGCTGACCCGCCCGGCTTCCCGGGGCGCCCCCGGCGTGCCGAAGGGCCCGCCCTCCGTGGAGGAGGCCGGGCCCTTCGGCGTTCCCGCCGGTCAGTCGAGGTACGGGATCAGCCCGTGCTCCTCCAGGTACTCCATCTGCGCCCGCACCGACAGCTCGGCGGCGGGCCACAGCGCGCGGTCCACGTCCGCGTACACCCGGGCCACCACCTCGGCCGAGGTCCGGCAGCCCGCCTCGACCGCCGTCTCCACCTGGGCGAGCCGGGTGGCCCGGTGGGCGAGGTAGTAGTCGACGGCGCCCAGGGCGTCCGCGAGCACCGGCCCGTGCCCGGGCAGGACGGTCCGCACACCGTGCTCGGAGGCCATCGTGTGCAGGCGGCGCAGCGAGTCCAGGTAGTCGCCCAGGCGGCCGTCCGGGTGGGCGACCATCGTGGTACCGCGGCCGAGGACGGTGTCGCCGGTGAGGATCGCGCCGTCGGCGGGCAGGTGGAAGGTCAGCGAGTCCGAGGTGTGCCCGGGGGTGCCGACCACCCGCAGGTCCAGGCCGCCCACGTCCAGGCGCTGCCCGCCGACCAGGCCCTCGGAGCCGAGCCGGTGCGCCGGGTCCAGCGCCAGGACCTTGCTGCCGGTGAGCTCGGCGAAGCGGGCCGCGCCCTCGGAGTGGTCGGCGTGGCCGTGGGTGAGCAGGGTGAGCGCCACGCGCTTGCCCTGCTGTTCCGCGAGGTCGATCACCCGGCGCAGGTGGCCCTCGTGCAGCGGGCCCGGGTCGATCACCGCCGCGAGGTCCGAGCCGGGCTCGGAGAGCAGCCAGGTGTTGGTGCCGTCCAGCGTCATCGGCGACGGGTTCGGCGCCAGCACGCAGAGCGCCCGCGGGGTGGCCTCGCCGCCGACCTCGGCGGCGGGGTCACCCGGGAGGAGTCCGCTCACCGGCCGCCCTCGCCGTCGCGGTGCAGGGCGCGCAGCGGCAGCGCCCGGACGAGGGCCCGCTGGGCCACCTCGATGAACGGGACCGGCTGGTCGCAGGCGGCGGTGCGCGGGGTCAGGCGGCGGGCGGGCATCTCGGGTGCCGTCCGGCGAGCCACGTCGTTGTGGGTCATCGGGCGTCGGTCCTCTCTCTGCGGTGGTGGAGTCCCTGCGGTGGTGCTCGGGTCTGCGGAGGGTCTGCGGAGGGTCTGTGGAAGGGGCTGGGAAAAGTCTGCGGAGGGGGCCTGCGAAGGGTCCGCGAAGGGCTCGCGGGCCGGGCTCAGGCTTCGGGGAAGTCACCGTCGATGGTCAGCTCGTCATACCCAGGCCATCGAACGGTCATGCGGTCGCCGCGGACCTCGGCCCGGCCCAGCACCGGGTCCAGTGCGCGCTGCCCGGCCGCGGCCAGCGCCTCGGCGGCGCTCCGCACCGACGACAGCTCGCGCAGCACCGTGACGGTCGGCGGCAGCATGCCGAACCGGCCCTCGTCGTAGCCGCGGACCGCCTCGGCGGGCGCCATCCAGGCCACCCGGTCCGCCTCACCGACCTCCAGCGCGGCCCGCTGGCCGGACGGCAGGGCGGCGACGAAGAACCAGGTGTCGTACCGGCGCTCCTCGAACTCCGGGGTGATCCAGCGGGCCCAGCCGCCCAGCAGGTCGCTGCGCAGCACCAGGCCGTGCGCGCGGAGGAAGTCGGCGAAGGACAGCTCGTGGGCCTCCAGCGCGGCCCGCTCGGCGCTCCAGTCGCGCGGCTCGGCGATGCTCCGCGCGTCCGGGCCGGCCAGCAGCACGCCGGCCTCCTCGAAGGTCTCGCGGACGGCCGCGCAGACCACCGCCTGCGCCGTCCGGGCGTCCACGCCGAGGCGCCGCGCCCACTCCTCGGGGCCGGGCCCGGCCCAGGCGAGCTCGGCCTCGGCGTCCCGCGGGTCCACCCCGCCACCCGGGTAGGCGTACATGCCGGCGGCGAAGGCCATCGAGGTGCGTCGGCGCAGCAGGTAGGCCTCGGGCCCGGTGGCGGCGTCGCGCAGCAGCACCACCGTCGCGGCGGGCTTCGCCGCCGGCGGGGTCGCCGCGCCGGAGTCGACCGCCCGGATCCGGGCAGGCCAGCCGGGCGGCATCGGGAGCGTCGTGGCTCGATGGTCCATGCCCGGATGCTAAGCGCACGAAGGCGGGGTTGGACAGGCCCGACCCCGCCTTCGTGATCACGACCGGAGCGGTCAGGCGCTCTTGACCCGCACCTGGAGCTCGACCTCGACCGGGGCGTCCAGCGGCAGCACCGCGACGCCGACCGCGCTGCGGGCGTGCACGCCGGCCTCGCCGAGCACCTTGCCGAGCAGCTCGCTGGCGCCGTTGATCACGGCAGGCTGGCCGGTGAAGTCGGGGGCGGAGGCGACGAAGCCGACGACCTTGACGACGCGCTCGATCAGGTCGAGGTCACCGATCACCGACTTGATGGCGGCCAGGGCGTTCAGCGCGCAGGTCTGCGCGAGCTCCTTGGCCTCCTCCGGGGACACCTCGGCGCCGACCTTGCCGGTGGTCGGCAGCTTGCCGTCGACGACCGGCAGCTGGCCGGAGGTGAACACGAACTCGCCCGCGCGCAGGGCCGGGACGTACGCGGCGACCGGGGCGGCCACCGGCGGCAGGCTCAGACCCAGCTCGGCGAGCTTCGACTCGACCTTGCTCATGCGTTCTTCTCCCGCTTGAAGTAGGCCACCAGGGTCTCCGGGTTGGGACCCTGCACGACCTGGACCAGCTCCCAGCCGTCCGAGCCGAAGTTGTCCAGGATCTGCTTGGTGGCGTGCACCAGCAGCGGCGCCGTCATGTATTCCCACTTGGTCATGGCCAGACTCTAGACGAGCGGCCGCGGCGATCGGCCCCGCTGACGGACCGGCGTGTGAGGTGGCCCACAAACCGGGCATGATTCAGGCCCGGTCCCCCCGGTGCTCCGGGCATCCGGCCCGCTCCCTGGTTACTCTCGCGAGAGGGCAACCGGAGAGCGGGCCGGCCGACGGAGCGGCCCACGGCCCTCGGAGACGGACGGAGACGGAGCGTGGCACGCACCCCCGGCCAGGCGGCCCGGCGCGACCCCGACTGGGAGGGCGTCCGGCTGCACGTGGTCAGCGGCAAGGGCGGCACCGGGAAGACCACCCTGGCCGCCGCGCTGGCGCTGGCCCTGGCCGCCGAGGGCGGCCGGGTGCTGCTGGTCGAGGTGGAGGGCCGGCAGGGCATCGCCGAACTGTTCGGGATCGCCGCGCTGCCGTACGAGGAGCGCCGGATCGCCTCGGTCTCCCGGCGGCAGCTCGGCCTGCCGGCCGTCGCGGACGACACGGACCCGCCGGGCGGGTCCGGTGGCCCGGGCGGATCCGGCGGCCGGGGCGGCAGCGGTGCCCCGGGCGGCAGCGGCGAGGTCTTCGCGCTGGCCATCGACACCGAGCAGGCCCTGCTCGAGTACCTGGAGATGTTCTACAAGCTCGGCCGGGCCGGCAAGGCGCTGCAGAAGGTCGGCTTCGTCGACTTCGCGACCACCATCGCACCCGGCGTCCGGGACGTCCTGCTCACCGGCAAGGCCTGCGAGGCCTCCCGCCGCAAGGGCCCGGACGGCCGCCGCAGCTACGACGCGATCGTGATGGACGCCCCGCCGACCGGCCGCATCACCCGCTTCCTGAACGTCAACTCCGAGGTGGCCGGCCTGGCCAGGATCGGGCCGATACACACCCAGGCGCAGGCCGTGATGCGGGTGCTGAAGTCGCCGGAGACCGCGGTGCACCTGGTCACCCTGCTGGAGGAGATGCCGGTGCAGGAGACGGTCGACGGCTTCGCCGAGCTGCGCGAGTCGGGGCTCCCGATCGGCGGCGTGATGATCAACATGGTCCGGCCGCCGCTGCTGGACGCGGCCGCGGTCGCCGCGGCGGACGGGGACCACCGGGAGGAGGTCGCCCTGGCCCTCGGCGAGGCCGGGCTCGGCGGGCGCTCGCGCAAGCCGGAGACCGTCCGGGCCGCCGTCGACCCGCTGCTCGACCCGCTCCTGGAGCAGGCCCGCGAGCACGCCGAACGGGTCGAGCTGGAGCGCGCGCAGCGCGCCGACCTCCAGCACCTGAAGCTCCCCACCTACGAACTCCCGCTGCTCGGCGAGGGCGTGGACCTCGGCGGGCTGTACCGGCTGGCGGGCGAACTCAAGCGGCAGGGGGCGGCGTGAGCACGACGACGAACGGTGTGCGCGGCACGGGCAGCCTGCTCGCGGTGGACGGGCTGATCGACGACCCGAAGACGAGGATCATCGTCTGCTGCGGCTCCGGCGGGGTCGGCAAGACCACCACCGCCGCGGCGATCGGGCTGCGCGCCGCCGAACGCGGGCGCAAGGTCGTCGTCCTGACGATCGATCCGGCCCGCCGCCTCGCCCAGTCCATGGGTCTGACCGAGCTCGACAACACCCCTCGCGTGGTCAAGGGGGTGGGCGGCGAGGGGGAGCTCCAGGCCATGATGCTCGACATGAAGCGGACCTTCGACGAGGTCGTGCTCGCCCACGCCGAACCCGAACGGGCCAAGGCGATCATGGAGAACCCGTTCTACCAGTCCCTGTCGGCCGGCTTCGCGGGCACGCAGGAGTACATGGCCATGGAGAAGCTCGGCCAGCTGCGCGCGGCCGAGGAGTGGGACCTGATCGTCGTCGACACCCCGCCCTCCCGCTCGGCGCTGGACTTCCTGGACGCGCCCAACCGGCTCGGGTCCTTCCTCGACGGCAGGGTGATCCGGATCCTGACCGCCCCGGCCAAGGTCGGCGGCCGCAGCGCGATGAAGTTCCTCAACGTCGGCATGGGCCTGCTCACCGGCACCCTGGGCAAGATCTTCGGCGCCCAGCTCCTCACCGACGTGCAGACCTTCGTCAGCGCGATGGACTCGATGTTCGGCGGCTTCCGCGAGCGGGCCGACCGCACGTACCAGCTGCTCAAGGCGCCGGGCACGGCCTTCCTGGTGGTCGCCGCGCCGGAGCGGGACGCGCTGCGCGAGGCCGCCTACTTCGTCGACCGGCTGGCCGCGGACCGGATGCCGCTGGCCGGACTGGTGCTCAACCGGGTGCACGGTTCCGGGGCCCCGCAGCTCACGGCGGAACGGGCGATCGCGGCCGCCGAGGCGCTGGAGGAGAACGGTTCGGAGCACGCGTCGCCCGAGGCGGAACTGCTCGCGGCGGGGCTGCTGCGGCTGCACGCCGAACGGATGCAGATCATGGCGAGGGAGCGCCGGACCAGGGACCGCTTCGTGTCGGTGTACCCGGACGTGCCGATCGTGGAGGTCCCCGCGCTGCCGGGCGACGTGCACGACCTGGACGGGCTGCGGGCCATCGGGGACAGGCTGAGCGGCGGGGCGTAGGGAGCGCGGCGGGGCCGGCGGTCCTGAGCGGCGCGGCGTCGAGCGGGGCGTCAGCGTCGAGCGGGCGCGCGTTGCCTTGCGTGGCGTTGTCCGGTGTTGCCTCGCGCTGTGTGGCGTTGCCTTGTCCGGCGTTGCCTCGCGCTGTGTGGCGTTGCCTTGCGTTGTGTCGCGTTGCTCCGCGAACGGTGCGGAGCCGTGGGGCGTCGCACGGGTGCGGCGTGTCGCACCTGGTGTCGGCCCGGGCCGGTGGGGCGGCCCGGCGAGTGATCGCGTGCCGGGTCAGCCCGCCTGGGCGTAGTCCGTCAGTATCACCCCGGTGGCCAGGGACTCCTCGTACTCCGTCCGGGCCGTCTCCAGCAGCCTGCGCCAGGAGATCACCGTCGGACGGCGGCGCAGCAGCGCCCGGCGCTCGCGCTCCGTCATCCCGCCCCAGACCCCGAACTCCACGCGGTTGTCCAGCGCGTCCGCGAGGCACTCCGTACGGACGGGGCACCCGCTGCACACCGCCTTCGCGCGGTTCTGCGCCGCCCCCTGGACGAACAGTTCGTCCGGATCACTCGTGCGGCAGGCGGCCTGCGCACTCCAGTCGTCAACCCAGCCCATGCCGGCGCCGTCCTCTCCCGATGTTTCGAGGCTCCCCCACGGCGGCAACGGCATATTCACCGTTGCCAGTTGAGGACGTTACGGAAGAACGACAGCTTGCAACAGCCCCTTCGGGCTCAATCTCGAATGACCCGATTGGACTATGGGTATCGGTCAGCTCACTCGTTGGAGTGATCGCAGGTCGCAAGCCTTGCCAAGCGCGACACGGCAACTCTGGCCGCGCGCGTCATCACGGAGCGCTACCGTTCACCCGGGTGCAGCAGCCCGCAGCGGCCTCGAAATCCGCCAGGAAAGCGGCAATTCGGGCAAGTCTTCCCACTCGCACGAGTGAGTCATGCTGACGCACCGAAGCTGTCGCAAGCTTGTGACAAGCCTAGGCGAACACCTGCCCCTATGGAGGGGATTCGGCGACGTAGGGTTCTCCCCATGGCACCGAAGCGCCCCCAGGCCCCCCAGCCCCCAGGCAACACCGGAGCTCCGCGCGGCGAGCGCCGCGGGTCACCGCTGGACTTCGCGGGACACGGAGTGAAGTTCCTGGGCGTCAGCGTGCTCTCCGGAGTCCTGCTGGCGGGCCTCGCGCTGCCCGCCGTCGGCGCGCTCGGCCTCACCGCCAAGGACACGGCGGAGAGCTTCGAGAACATCCCCGACGATTTCAAGACGCCGCCGCTCACCCAGGCGACGCAGATCTTCGATGCCAAGGGCGGCCTGATCGCCAAGGTCTACGAGCGCGACCGCACCGTCCTCACCGCCGACCAGATGTCGCCCTTCATGCGGCACGCGCAGGTCGACATCGAGGACGCCCGCTTCTACGAGCACGGCGCCGTCGACCTCAAGGGCATCCTCCGGGCCGTCAGCAAGAACGCCGAGAGCGGCACGGCCTCGCAGGGCGCCTCGACGCTCACCCAGCAGTACGTGAAGAACGTCAACGTCGAGAAGGCCGGCGACGACCAGGCCGCCGTCCTGGAGGCGCAGCGCAAGACCCTGGGCCGCAAGATCCAGGAGCTCAAGTACGCGATCAAGCTGGAAGAGGACCTGACGAAGGACCAGATCCTCACCAACTACCTCAACATCACCTTCTACGGCCACCAGGCCTACGGGGTCGAGGCGGCGTCGCAGCGCTACTTCAGCAAGAGCAACAAGGACCTCACCATCGCCGAGGCGGCCACCCTCGCCGGCATGGTGCAGAACCCGTCGTCGTACGACCCGGTGCGCTACCCGGACAACACGGTCAAGCGCCGCAACGTCGTCATCGACAAGATGCTCGAGAACAAGCACATCACCCCGGACCAGGCCAAGGAGGCGAAGGCCTCCCCGCTGGGTCTGAAGTACAAGGACCCGCAGAACGGCTGCATCACCGCCCAGGCCGGCATGGGCTTCTTCTGCGACTACGTGCGCCACGTGATCAAGCAGGACCCGACCTTCGGCAAGTCCACGGCGGACCGCAAGAAGCTGTGGGACACCGGCGGCCTGAACATCTACACGACGCTCGACCCGGACAAGCAGGCCGCCGCGCAGAACGCCGTCACCAAGAAGGTCAACGTGACCGACTCGGTGTCGGCCGCCGCGACCATGATGGAGCCGGGCAGCGGCAAGATCCTCGCCATGGCCCAGACCCGCCCGTACGGCCTGGACCCGAACAAGAACCAGACCGTGGTGAACCTGAACGTCGACGCGGCGATGGGCGGCGGCAACGGCTTCCAGACCGGTTCGACCTTCAAGCCGATCCTCGCCGCGGCGGCCCTGGAGTCGGGCATGTCGCCCACCCAGGCGTTCCCGTCCGAGAACAAGATCGAGTACCCGAGCATGTCGACCTGCTCGGGCACCTGGAAGAACGTCCCCCAGCCCGGGCAGGGCAAGGCCACGGTGAAGAACGAGTCGACGGGCGAGGTCGGCCCGTACGAGCTCAAGCAGGCCATGGCCCTCTCGGTGAACACCTACTTCGTCGAGATGGAGCAGCAGACCGGCCTCTGCGCGATCAAGCAGATGGCCAACAAGCTGGGCATCTCCCAGTCGGCCCAGGGCGGCGAGTTCAAGGAGGTCCCCTCGATGGTCCTCGGCTCGCTCGAACTCAGCCCGCTGACCATGGCGAACGTGTACGCCACCTTCGCCGCCCGCGGCAAGTACTGCACCCCGATCGCGATCAACAAGATCAGCACGGTCGACGGCAAGGACATCAAGGTCCCGCAGTCCCAGTGCAGCCAGGCCTTCTCCGAGAACACCGCGGACGCGCTCAACACCATCCTGCTCAACGTGACCGAGAAGGGCACGGCCGCCGCCCTCGGCCTCGACGACGGTCGCAAGATCGCCGGCAAGACCGGTACCACCGACGAGAAGAAGGCCGCCTGGTTCAGCGGCTACACCCCGTCGCTCGCCACCTCGGTCTGGCTCGGCGGCCCGGCCGGCGGCGTGAAGATGAAGGACATCACCATCGGCGGCAAGCACTTCACCGAGGTGTTCGGCGCCGACGGCCCCGGCCCGATCTGGCAGATGGCGATGAACCAGGCGCTCAAGGGCACGCCCCTGGAGCCCATCCAGACGATCAACATCCCGGACCCGCAGCCCAAGCCGGACCCGAACGCGACCGCGCCCGCCAGCCCGCCGGCCGGCGACCCGAACACCCAGCCCGGTGCCAACCCGCCGCCCCCGGCCAACCCCGGCGGCAACCCCGGCGGCGGCACCAACGCCGGCGGGATGATCGGCGGCGGCTTCACCTTCCCGCCGGGCTTCATCGGCGGGAACGGAAACGGCGGCAAGCACGGCGGCGGCGGTAACGGCGGCACCGGCTGAGCCGGCCGCCCGGCCGACAACGAACGCGGAGGGCGCCTCCCGAGATCACTCGGGGGGCGCCCTCCGCGTTCGTTGCTGCGCGGCTTCTGCCGCGGTGCCCGGACCGGGACTCAGCCGGCCAGCGCGGCCTTCACCGCGGCGGCGACGCGGCCGCCCTCGGCCAGACCGTCCACCTTCGGGCGCACCAGCTTCATCACGGCGCCCATGCCCTGCGGACCGGTGGCCCCGCTCTCCGCGACCGCGGCGGCCACGATGGCGGTGAGCTCGTCGTCCGAGAGCTGCTTGGGCAGGTAGGAGGCGAGCAGTTCGCCCTCCTGCCGCTCCCGGGCGGCCTGGTCGGTCCGGCCCGCGGCGTCGAACGCCTCGGCGGCCTCGCGGCGCTTCTTCGCCTCGCGGGTGACCACCTTGAGCACCTCGGCGTCGGACAGCTCGCGCTTCGTCTTGCCCGCCACCTCCTCCGCGGTGACCGCGGAGAGCGTGAGCCGGATGGTGGACGAGCGCAGCTCGTCCCGGTCCTTGATGGCAGCCGTGAGGTCCTCCTGCAGCTGCGCCTTGAGCGTCGTCATGGCCCCGAGTCTCCCACCTGCGGCGTTCGGGTGCCCGGCATTAACGGTCACGGGCCACGGACAGGCCCTGCGGACCGGTCCGGTAACCCATTAGAGTGGTTACATGACCGAAGGTGCCGAAGCCTGGCCGACCGTCGTCCCCGGGCTGCTGCTGACCGCACCGAGCGGCACCGGCTTCCACTTCGACCCCGGCGCGCTCTGCCTCGAACTGCTCACCACCGGTGGCCCCGGCAGCCACGCCCGCTGGGAGGTCCTGCACCGACCCGACGACCTCGCCGCCTGGCTGCCCGCCTCGCGGCTGCGCCTGCCCGCGGACGCCGTCCGGATCACCGACGCCCAGCTCACCGCCGCCCGCACCCTGCGCGACGCCCTCTGGCGGCTCACCGCGGCCAGGGCCCGCGGCGAGCGCGGCGCCACCGCCGACTACGCCGTCCTCAACCGGGCCGCCGAACACCCCCCGCTCGTCCCCAGGATCGCCCCCGACGGCACCGCGGCGACCCCCCTGTCCGCCGACGGCGACCAGCTGGCCTCCACCGTCGCCCGGGACGCGATAGCCCTGCTCACGGGCCCGCACGCGGACCGCATCCGCGAGTGCGGCGCGCACAACTGCTACCTGATCTTCGTCGACACCTCCCGGCCGGGGCGGCGGCGCTGGTGCTCCATGGAGCGCTGCGGCAACCGCAACAAGGTCCGGGCGCTGCGGGCCCGGCGGGAACCGGAGCAGCCGGAGTAGCCGGGGCACCCGCGCCCCGGCCCGCTTCCCCGTCCGCCTCCCACCCCCTTCCCCATCCGCCTCCCTACCCGCATCCCATCCGGGCGGACGGACGTTCACCAGCTGATCCGCCGTCTGAGAGCATGGAACGATGCGACCGCTGTACTCCGTCCCCCTCGGAATCGCCGCCACCGGCGCCGCCTGCCTCGCCTACTCCGCCGGGTACGAGGTCCGTTCCTTCCGGCTGCGCCGGGTCGAGGTCCCCGTCCTGCCCCGGGGCGCCCGCCCCCTCCGGGTACTGCAGGTCTCCGACATCCACATGGTGAGCGGCCAGGGCAAGAAGCAGCGGTGGCTGAAGAGCCTCGCGGGCCTGCGCCCCGACCTCGTCGTGAACACCGGCGACAACCTCTCCGACCCGCTCGGCGTCCCCGCCACCCTCGACGCGCTCGGGCCGCTGATGGAGTTCCCCGGCGTGTACGTCTTCGGCTCCAACGACTACTACGGCCCGGCCCGCAAGAACCCGGCCCGCTACCTCCAGGCGCTGCGCAGCGGCATCCACGGCATGAACAACCCCGACGGCACCGGCAACCGCGGCATCGTCGGCGCCGTCCACAACCCCTGGGAGAAGCTCCGCGACGGCTTCGACGCGGCCGGCTGGCTCGACCTGACCAACACCCGCGGCCGCCTCACCCTCGGCGGCCTCGACCTCGAGTTCACCGGCCTCGACGACCCGCACATCCGCCGCGACCGCTACAGCGAGGTCACGGGCGGCCCGTCCGCCGACGCAGACCTCTCCCTCGCCGTCGTCCACGCGCCCTACCTGCGCGTCCTGGACGCCTTCACGGCCGACCGCTACCCGCTGATCCTCGCCGGCCACACCCACGGCGGCCAGCTCTGCATCCCCTTCTACGGCGCCCTGGTCACCAACTGCGACCTCGACGCCAAGCGGGTCAAGGGCCTCTCCACCCACACCGCCGGCGGCCGCCGCTCCTACCTCCACGTCTCCGCCGGCTGCGGCACCAACCGCTACACCCCCGTCCGCTTCGCCTGCCCCCCCGAGGCCACCCTCCTCACCCTCACCCCGGCCGCCCGCTGACCCGCCCCGGACGCCCGCCGGGAATCGGATTTCGTGTCTCGGCGAGCGTCCGGTAGAGTTCTACTCGTCGCGAAGGAGACGGAGCGACAAACAGAAGGACCGGGGTGTGGCGCAGCTTGGTAGCGCGCTTCGTTCGGGACGAAGAGGCCGTGGGTTCAAATCCCGCCACCCCGACCCAGTCCAGAGGGCCTATCGGAGAAATCCGGTAGGCCCTCTGGCGTTTCTGCGTGACGTGGGCTCAAGTGCCGCCGGGTGGAACGGGACAGGCCCGGTGCCCCTGGGAGGGGGCACCGGGCCTGTGCAGTGGTGGCGAGGGTACTGCGCCGGGGCTCAGGTCCTGACGGCGAACACGGAGTCGGGCGCGCCCGCGTAGGCGTTGGAGAGGGCGAAGGTCGCCGTCGGCGGGCGGTAGATGCCGAAGGTGGTGCGACCGCGGCCCAGCCAGTCGCCGGTGACCGGGAAGTCACCGGGAGCGCCGTAGGCGGCGGTGGAGAAGCTGCCGTCGTCGTGGCGCAGGGCGAAGGTGCTGGCGCCGCCCGGCTGGTGGGACCAGCGGAAGATGCCGAGCTGGATGTGGCCGACGCCGTCCCAGTCGCCGACGATCGGGAGGTCGCCCGGGTCCCCGAGGGTCGCCGTGGTGACGCTGCCGTCGTCGTGACGGACCGCGAAGGTGTTGGTGCCGGGCCGGTAGATGGCCAGCTGGGCGTGGCCGTTGCCGTCCCAGCGCGCGGGCACCGGGATGTCCCCCGGCGCGCCGAAGGAGACCGCGGTCACGCTCGCGTCGTCGTGGCGCAGCGCGAAGACGCCGTCGCGGTAGATGCCGAGCTGGTCGTGGCCGCCGTCCCAGGAGCCGGCCACCGGGACGTCACCGGCCTGGCCGAAGGTCGCCTGGGTGACGAGGCTGTTGTTGTCGTTGGTGGGGTTCAGCCACCAGACGCCGTTGTAGAACACGCCCACGTGGGTGGCGCCGCCGTCCCAACGGCCCGTCACCGGGGTGCCGGCGCGAACCTGGCCGTTGACCCCGACCCCGACCTGCTCCGACTTCGTCGTGGAGCGTCCGTGGTCGTCGACCACGGTGGCGGTGACGGTGTAGGTCCCGACGTGCGGGTAGTCGTGCGGGATGCCCCAGGGCGAGCCCTTCACGACCGTGCTGGTGCCGTCCCCGAAGTCGACCGTGGTGGTGGCCACCGGCCAGGGGCTGTCGCCTCCGATGAAGAACTGGACGTGCGTCGGCGCGTAGCCGCCGCCCTGCACCGCCGAGATCGTCGGCGCGGACAGCGGGCCGACCGGGTCGACGGTGATGTTGGTGGTGGAGGTCTTGGTGTTGCCGAGGCCGTCGGTCGCGCTGAGCACGGCGCGGTAGGTGCCGGGGCCGGGGTAGGTGTGGACCACCTGCGAGGGGGTGAAGGGCTGGGGGCCGGTCCCGTCGCCGAAGTCGATCGTCGCGCTGGCCTTGGACCACGGCGAGTAGACGATGCCGAGGAACGCCTTGTCCAGCGGGTGCCCGGCCGGGATCCGGTTGTTCCAGTCCCAGCTGAGGCCGACCGCGAACGGGTTCTGGCGCTCGATGGCGCCGCGGTCGTAGTACGTCGCCGTGCCGGTGCCGGTGTTGTCGACCAGCGGGTCGTCGACGCGCTGGTTGCCCAGCAGGTCGGTGGTCAGCTCGCCGGGTGCGCCGGCGTCGGCGGAGTCCAGCGCATTGGTGTCGCGCTGCGGGGTGACGTCGTCGTTGGAGTTGCCGCCGAGGTTGAAGCCCGGGTCGGTGTCGACGTCGTGCGCGCCCTGGCCGGTGGCCGCGGTGAAGGCGGCGGGCGAGGTGTAGACGGTGCCGGCCCAGGAGTAGGCCTGGCTGCCCGCGTTGACACCGGTGCCGGGGTGGACGACGTTGTAGTCGGCCTTGGTGCCGGTGACCGAGCCGGCCGAGACGACGAACTCGACCGGGCCGGCCTGGGGGCAGCGGATGGTCGTCGGGCCGGTGGCGGTGATGATGTTGTTCTCGATCACCGCGCCGCTCGACGCGCCGGTCAGCGAGACGCCGGTGCCGCAGTTCTCCGCGACGGTGTTGCTCGTCACGACGGTGCCGGGGGCGTCGGTGACGACGATGCCGCCGCCGATGTTGCTGGTCAGGGCGTTGGTGGTGACGACCGTGCCGGTGACGCCCGGGTCGACGGCGATGCCCGCGCCGCCGCTGGCGCCGATGCGGTTGCGGCTGACGGTGCTCGCCGTGGTGGCGCCGGTGAGGCGGATGCCGGCAGCCTTGGCCGAGCCGGCTCCGAGCAGCGTGTTCCCGTCGACGACGATCCGGTCCGAGTCGGCGACGAGCACGGCCTCCTGGGCGGTGTTGAACGCCAGGCCCTGGATGGTGACGTCGTGGACCTTGGAGAGCGAGAAGCCGTGCCCCCCGACGACGCCGACCTGGGCGGTGGGGAGCTTGTCGGTGTCCGGCAGGCCCTGGAAGGTGATCGGGTGGCCGGGGGTGCCCGAGTGGGTGACGGTGACCTGCTCGGCGTAGGTGCCGGCGCCCTCGGCGATCTGGACGGTCTGGCCGGGCTGGGCGGCGTCGGCGGCGGCCTGCACGGTGCAGTACGGCTGGGCCTGGGCGCCCGTGCCGGCGTCCGAGCAGTGCGCGGTCGGGCTGTTGTTCACGTAGAGCGTGGTCGCGTCGGCGTGTGCGGCGCCCACCGACAGCGTGGTTCCGGCGATCGCGGAGCTCACCAGAGCCGCGGCGATGCCGATGTGACGTCTTATGGACATGTCCATCCCCCAGGGCGTTCCAGGACTTTCGGGTAACGCGAAACAGCGCCGGCGGGGTCCCGGTCCGGGACCGCGCGGAAGTGATCACAGACCGGCGCGCAGAGCAGTATCCACCCTGCTCGGCCGCGCGTTCCATCGGGATTCCCCCCTGAGCGCGGCGGGGCGGTCCGAGCCGTGTCGGGCGGGGCGTCAGAGCAGGTCGGCGAGGGCGGTTCGGGAGGTGATGCCCAGTTTGGGGTAGGCCTTGTAGAGGTGGTGGCCGACCGTGCGGGGGCTCAGGAAGAGTTGGGCGGCGATGTCGCGGTTGGTGAGGCCGCGGGCTGCCAGGCGGGCTATCTGGAGTTCCTGCGGGGTGAGGGCCGCCAGGGGGGAGTCGGGGGCCGTCGGGGTGGGGGCGGTGGTGCCGGTGGCGGTGAGTTCGGTGCGGGCGCGGGTGGCCCAGGGGTGGGCGGCGAGGCGTTCGAAGGTTTCGAGGGCGGCGCGCAGGTGGGGGCGGGCGTCGGTGCGGCGGCGGGCGCGGCGCAGCCACTCGCCGTAGAGGAGGGCGGTGCGGGCCTGTTCGAAGGGGCGGTGGGTGCCCTCGTGCAGGTCGAGGGCGGCGCGGTAGGCCGATTCGGCGAGTTCGTCGGGGCCGAGGAGGGCCTGGCAGCGCAGGCGCAGGGCCTCGGTCCAGGGACGGCCGGCGGCGGCGCTCCAGCGGGCGAAGCGTTCGTACGGCTCGGCGGCGCGGTCGGGGGTGCCGAGGCGGACGGCGGCCTCGACGAGGTCGGGGACGGCGCGGGTGGCGCTGACGTGGTGCCGGTAGCGGCCGGTGGTGAGGGTGTGCAGGCGGTCGGCGGCGTCGCCGGCCCGGCCGTGGCCGAGGTCGTCGAGGGCGAGCGCCCAGTGGGCCCAGGGTTCGCCGGAGGCGGGGGCGGCGGTCTGCGGTCCGGTGGTGGCGAGGGCTTCGGCGGCGAGGCGGGTGCAGGTGTCGGTGGTGCCGGCGAGGGCGGCCAGGTAGGCGAGCAGGGCGGCGAGTTGGCTGACCCACTGGTGCTGGCCGGTGTCGCGGGCGAGGTCGAGGGCCTCGGTCGCGGTGACCTCGGCATCGCGGTGGCGGCCGTGGAAGAGTTCGGCCTCGGCGAGGAAGAACCCCAGTGTGGGCAGCACGCCGACGGCGCCCTTGGCGCGGGCTTCGGCGACGAGTTCGGCGGCGAGTTCGGCGGTCTCGTCGTCCCGGCCGAGGACGAGGGTGGCACCGCACAGCTGGACGAGGTCGGCCGGGGTGTCGGCGCCGGCCGCGCGGGCGGCGTCGGCGGTGGCGCGGGCGGTGGGCAGCGGCCCGGCGAGCCGGCCGAGGGCCGGGAAGACGGCGGCCGTCAGGTGGCGGGCGAGCGGGGTGAGCGGGTCGTCGTCGGCGAGCGGGAGGGCGGCGAGGCGGTCGAGGACGGCGGCCACCGGCTCCTCGCCCGCGTACCAGGCGGCGTGGAAGGCCTGGAGCAGCATCCGGGCGGCGTGCGGCGGTTCGACGGCGGTGCCGGCGGCGTCGAGCAGCAGGCGGTGGGCGGTCGGGTAGGAGCCGCGCCAGAAGTGCGCGGTGGCCCGGACGTGGTCGAGCAGCGCGTGCGCGAGGACGCTGTCGGTGCGGGCGGCCGCCTGGTCGGCGAGGGCCTCCGCGTGCTCCAGCCGGCCTTCCTCGGTGGCGGCTTCGGCGGCGAGGACGAGGCGGCGGGTGGCGGCGTCGCGGTCGGGGGTGAGCCGGGCGGCGCGTTCGTAGGCCGCGGCGGCGCCGCCGTGGGCGCCGCGGGTCCCGGCGCGGACGGCGGTGCGTTCGAGCGCGTCGGCGAGGTCGGCGTCGGGGGCGGTGGCGGCGAGGGCGAGGTGCCAGGTACGGCGGTCGCCGTCGGGCAGGGCCGCGCCGACGGCCCGGTGCGCGGCCAGGCGCTGGAGGTGCGGCGCGCGTTGGAGGACGGCGGCGCGCAGGAGCGGGTGGCGGAACGCGAGCCGGCGGTCGGGGGCGACCGTCACCAGGCCCGACTCCTCGGCGGGGGCGAGGTGTTCGGCGCAGGCGCCGAGGGTCTCGGCGGCGGGCAGGACGACGTCGAGTTCGCCGTTCTCCTCGACGGCCGCGACGAGGAGCAGCGTCTGGGTGGCGGCGGGCAGGCCGGTGACCTGGCCGTGGAAGGCGATGAGCAGCCGGCTGGTGAGCGGGAGGCTGCCCGGTGCGGCCGTCTCCGGTCCGGTGACGGGGAGTTCGGTGAGGGCGAGGGGGTTTCCGGCGGCCTCGGCGAGCAGCCGGCGGCGGACGGGGGCGGGCAGGTCGGGGCCGGCGCGGTGGGTGAGCAGCCGGGTGGCGTCGTCCTCGGGGAGTGGCGCCAGCGTCAGTTCGGGCAGGCCGAGTCGGGCCTCCGCGGTGCTGCCGTCCGACCGGGCGGCGAGCAGGAGCGCGACGCCTTCGGCCTGGAGGCGGCGGGCGGCGAGCAGCAGGGCGTCCCAGGAGGCGCGGTCCAGCCACTGGACGTCGTCGACGACGCACAGCAGCGGCCGGTCGGCGGCGAGTTCGGCGAGCAGCCCGAGCGTGGCGAGCCCGGTGAGCAGGCGGCCGGTGGAGCCCGGAGCGGCGGTGAGGCCGAACACCGTCTCCAGCGCGAGGCGTTGCGGTCCGGGCAGGGCGGACAGCCGGTCGAGGCCGGGCGCGAGCAGCAGGCTCAGCCCGGCGTAGGGCAGTTCGGCCTCGTGCTCGACACCGGCCGCCCGGATCACCCGGAAGCCGTCCCCGGCCGCCGCGACCGCGTGGTCCAGCAGGGCGGTCTTGCCGATCCCGGCCTCCCCGGCCAGCAGCAGCACGCCGCTGCGGCCCTCCCGCGCCCCGTCCAACAGCCCGTCCACGACGGCCTGCTCGCGTTCCCTCCCGTACAGCATGGCTCCGACCCTACCCACCCCCGCCGGACGGTGACCGGCGAACGTACGCACCCCCTTACCCATACGTGACGGATTCGCCCGCGCCCGCCCGTCCCTACCTTTGTGAGCAGCGGGAACGACCCGCCCAACACCCCACCGGGACACGGGAGAAGACGATGACCGAGATCACCACCGCCGCCCTGCAGCAGCTCGCCGAGCGCTACCTCGCGGTCTGGAACGAGACCGACCCGGCCGCCCGCCGCAAGCTGATCGACGAGGTGTGGGCCGAGGACGGCCGCTACACCGACCCGCTGGCCGCGGTGACCGGCCGGGACTCGATCGACGCGCTGATCGGCGCCGCCCAGGCCCAGTTCCCGGGGCTGGAGTTCACCCTCGGGCCGGTGGACGCGCACCACGACATCGCCCGGTTCACCTGGAACCTCGGCCCGGCCGGCGCCGAGCCGATCGTGATCGGCTTCGACGTGCTGACGGCCGGTCCGGACGGGCGGATCGCCTCGGTGGCCGGCTTCCTGGACCGCGTCCCGGGCGCCTGAGCCGCCGTGGCGGCTGCCGGTTCCGTGTCCCCCGCGCGACGTGGGGGCACGGAACCGGGCGTCGGCACCAGAGCCGGAGCGCACGGAACCGGGCGTCGGTACCGAAGGCGTGAGCACGGAACCGGGCGTCGGCACCGAAGGCGTGAGCACGAGAGCCGGAGCGCACGGAACCGGTCGTCGGAACGAGGACCGGCCCCGCGCGCGCCCCCGGCGGGGGCGCGCCACCCCCCGGAGGGTCCGAAACCCACCCGCCCGTTCCGCTTCGTCCCCCCGATCGGGTTGGATGGTCGGATGAGCGAGGATAAGAGCGCCGTCCCGGCGTGGGAGCAGCGGTTCCGCGCGGCCCGGGTGTCCCTGCCGGACTGGGCCGAGGACGCCCCCGACCGGGCGCTGTACGTGTCCAACGCGACCGGCACCTACGAGGTCTACGCCTGGGACCGCGCCACCGGCACCCACCGTCGGGTCACCGACCGCCCGAACGGCACCACCGACGCCGAGCTGTCCCCCGACGGCGGTTCGGTGTGGTGGTTCGACGACCACGACGGCGACGAGTTCGGCGTCTGGCGCCGCCAGCCGTTCGCCGGCGGCCCCGACGAGGCGGCCGTGCCCGGCCTGGAGCCCTCCTACTCGGCCGGCCTGGCCCTCGGCCGCGACGGCACCGTGGTCGTCGGCCGCTCGACCGACGAGGACGGCACCACCCTGCACCTGCGCCGCCCCGGCGCCGCCGAGGCCGTCGAGATCTACCGGCACGAGGAGTACGGCGGCGTCGGCGACCTCAGCCACGACGGCACCCTGCTCGCGATCGACCACACCGAGCACGGCGACGCGATGCACTCGGCGATCCGGGTCGTGCGCCTGCTCCCCGGCGGCGCCGGGGGCGCGGACGTCGAGACCGTCGCCGAGCTCGACGAGGTGACCGACCGGGACGAGCCGCGCGGCGTCGCCTGCCTCGGCTTCGCCCCGGTCGAGGGCGACACCCGGCTGCTCGTCGCCCACCAGCGCACCGGCCGCTGGGAGCCGATGATCTGGGACGTCGCCACCGGCGCCGAGACCGCCCTCCCGCTGCGCGACGAGCAGGGCCGCGAACTGCCCGGCGACGTCTCCGCGCAGTGGCGGCCCGGCGCCGAGGCGCTGCTCGTCGAGCACGAGTACGAGGCCCGCAGCGAGCTGTTCTCGTACGCGCTCGCCGACGGCCGGCTGACCCGCCTCGACACGCCGCGCGGCACCGT
Source organism: Kitasatospora sp. NPDC059722 (assembly GCF_042733235.1). Taxonomy (NCBI): domain Bacteria; kingdom Bacillati; phylum Actinomycetota; class Actinomycetes; order Kitasatosporales; family Streptomycetaceae; genus Kitasatospora; species Kitasatospora sp. NPDC059722. The sequence continues at coordinate 10,322 of NZ_JBHWGD010000081.1, read as the reverse complement.
CGGCGGCGCCACCGCCCGCCCGGACGGCACCGTCGAGTACCTCTGGTCCTCCGCCGCCGAGCCGTCCGCCGTCCGCTCCACCGCGGGGACGGTCGTCCTGCGGGCGCCCGGCCCGGTGCCGCCCGGCTCGATCCCGGTCGAGGACGTGTGGGTGGACGGCCCCGGCGGGCGCGTCCACGCGCTCGTGCAGCGGCCCGCCGGGGCCGGCGAGGGCCCGTTCCCGACCGTGTTCGAGATCCACGGCGGCCCGACGCACCACGACAGCGACTCCTTCGCCGCCGGCCCGGCGGCCTGGCTCGACCACGGCTTCGCGGTGGTCCGGGTCAACTACCGCGGCTCCACCGGTTACGGCCAGGCCTGGACGGACGCCCTGCGCGAGCGCGTCGGCCTGATCGAGCTGGAGGACATCGCGGCCGTCCGGGAGTGGGCGGTCACCAGCGGCCTCGCCGACCCGGGGCGGCTGGTGCTCACCGGCGGCAGCTGGGGCGGGTACCTGACCCTGCTCGGCATCGGCGTGCAGCCGGAACTCTGGGCGCTCGGCGTCGCCGCCGTGCCGGTCGCGGACTACCACACCGCGTACGCCGACGAGATGGAGGCGCTCAAGTCGCTCGACCGCACGCTCTTCGGCGGCACGCCGGAGGAGGTCCCGGAGCGCTTCACCGCGTCCTCGCCGCTCACGTACGTCGAGCGGGTGCGGGTGCCGGTCTACATCAGCGCCGGGGTCAACGACCCGCGCTGCCCGATCCGGCAGATCGAGAACTACGTCGAGCGGCTGGCGGAGCTCGGCAAACCGCACGAGGTCTACCGGTACGACGCCGGGCACGGGTCGCTCGTGGTGGAGGAGCGGATCAGGCAGCTGCGGCTGGAGATCGACTTCGTCCGGCGCCACCTGGGCGGGGGGTCGGTGTGAGGCGTCGGCTGACGCTGGCGGGGGTGGGGGTGGCCGGTGCGCTCGTGCTCACCGGCTGCTCCGGCGGGCACCGCGACCACGCGGGCTGCCCGCCCCCCGCAGGGCCGACCGGGCCCTCGGTCACCGCGACGGCCACGCCGATCGCGACGACCACACCGGTCGCCACGGCCACTCCGGTCGTTACGGGAACACCTGCCGTTACGGGCGCACCTGCCGTTACGGGCACAAAGGTCGTTACGGGAACACCCAAGGCCTCGGCCACCGCCGGGGCCACCCCGGCGAGCGCGCCCGTCGGGGCCACGGTGGTGCGGGCGGCCTACCCGACGACGTCGGGCAACGGGTCGAAGGGCTCCGGCGGGAGCGGGTCCAAGGGGTCCGGCGGCGGATCCGGCGGTGCGAGCGGGTCGAGCGGCTCGAAGGGGCCCAAGGCCCCCAAGGGCGGTCGGTCGGTGCACCACCACATCGACCACCACGAGTCGGAGGCCGTGTACGGCACTCACAGCCGGTGCCACAACGGCCCGACGCCGGCCCCGGCACCGTCCGGCACGTCGACCTTCGCCCCGCGGGCGACCCCGTGGGCGACCCCGTCCGAGGCGCCCTCCCCGCGGCCTCCCGCGCCCCCGGCGGCGCCGTCGCGACCGGTCGCGACGCCCACAGCGCCGCCCACCGCGGCGGGCAAGCCGTCGCGCTGACGGCCGCCTGAGGCGGAACCGTCAGTCGAGGACCGGGTCCAGTCCGAGGGCCCGGTCCTGCTCGGCCTCCGCCTCACGGCGCAGCAGGCGGTACCACATGAAGACCACGAAGCCCGCGAAGACGAACCACTCCAGGGTGTAGCCCAGGTTCTGGAACGCGCGGAGCGTCAGCCCGTCGCCGCCCTGCGGCTGGACCGTCGGCACCTCGGTCAGCCCGGCCGGAGCGGTGTCGGCGGCGACCCAGCCGTCGTACCAGCCGTCGTACGACAGCACGTTGAGCAGCGCCGCCCGGTTGATCGTGCCGAGCTGGCCGGCCGGCAGACCGCCCGCGACGGCGCCGTTGCTGCCGATCGCCTCGCCGGCCTGGAGCCGGCCGGTGACGGTCACCTCCCCGCCGGGCGGCGGTGCCGCCGCGGACGACGCGTCGGAGGGCGTCCCGGGGGCCCAGCCGCGCACGACGGCGACGGCGTGGCCGTCGGCGGTGCGGAGCGGGGTGAGCACGTAGTAGCCCTGCTTGCCGTCCACCGTGCGGTTGGGCACGAGGAGTTGGTGCGCGCTGTCGTAACTGCCGCTCACCGTGACGGGCTTGCCGACGGTGTCCGTGGTGACCTGCGGGCTGGCCGGGGTCAGCAGGGCGTCGATCGGCCTGGTCTCACTCGTGGCGGCGAGCGCCTGGCCGGCCGCCTTGTGCGAGGAGAACCGGTCCTCGAACCGGCCGAGCTGCCAGGAGCCCAGCCAGAGGCACACCGCGATGGCCACCAGGGCCAGCACGGTGCCGCCGAGCCAGCGCGGAGTGAGGAGGAACCGGTACACACCCCCCACGGTAACCACTCTTCACACGCCGTCCGACCACAGGGGGCCCGACACCGCTGCGGGACACCGGGCGCCGGACCGCTCCCGGCCCCGCTCCCGGTCTTCGGCTACCCGGCCGACGGCGTCCCCGACGGCTGCGACGCCGGCCCGCCCACCGCCTGCAGGCCGCCGCGGTACACCGTCCCCGCACACGCCCCCGGCAGGAGGACGGCGGCGGCCGACGGGCTGCCCGGCGCCGGGGTGTGCGCGATGGTGGCGGACGGCGGGTTGGAGACGGTCGGGTTCGGGGTCGGGCTGCCCGTGGGGGTGGGCGCGGTGGTCGGGCCCGTGCTGGGCGACGGGCTCGCCTGCGGGTTCGACGAGGGCGCGGCCGACGCGCCGGACGCGGGGGCGCCGGAGGCCGCGGGCGCCTGGGTGGTGAGCGAGATCGGGCCGGGACCGGTCGCGCCGGTCGGCGCCGCCGTGGCACCGCCCTGGCCGGCCGTCGGGCAGACCGGGTCGGGGATCCAGGCGAACGGCACCCGGTAGCCGGCCTGCGGGGCGAGCAGCGGCGGGTCCGTGTCGGCGGGCGGCAGGCCGGTGGCCGGGTCGCCCGCGGTGTGGTCGGTCACCCGGATCCGGCTGCGGTCCGTCCCGGTGACCCCCGTCACGGAGACCGCGCCCGGCCCGCCGAGCCGGCAGGCGTGCCCGGAGACGTTGGTCACGGCGAACCACCCGTAGATCCGCCCGGCGGCGTCGGCGGGCCCGGCCTGGCCCGAGCCCTGGCCGAGGTCGCCGCGGGTGCAGAGCGGGACGATCGGGCCGTCGCCGCTGCTGGTGGCCGCGGCGGGGGCGGTCGTCCCGGCGTCGGCGCGGGCGCTGCTCGCGCCGGGGCTGGGCGAACTGCTCGCGGTGCCGGACGGCTGTCCGACGGTGCCGGGGGCCGGGCCGGGGTGCGGGGACGCGCCGAACGGGCCGGAGCCGTCGGCCGTCGTCCCGGCGGGGACGCCGGTGGCGGGGCCGTCGGCGTGCGGCGAGCCGGGGCCGCCGGAGAGGCCGAGGTGGTCGGCGGTGTGCAGGGCGGGCAGGGCGATCGCGACGGCGGCGGCCAGCGCGAGGGCCCCGGTCAGGGCGCCGCGGCGGGCGGCCCGGCGGCGGGGCACGGCGGTGCGGATGCGGGGCAGGCCGCCGGGGCCGGGCTGGATGCCGGCGACCGCCCGGTGCATCAGGTCACGGACGGCCAGTTCGTCGGTCGTGAGGTCCGCGGTCGGGTCCGTCGAGAGATCGGTCGTGAGGTCCACGGTCAGGTCCGCCGCGGGATCGGCGGTGAGGTCCACGGTCAGGTCCGCCGAGAGATCGGCGGTGAGGTCCGCGGTCGGGTCCGTCGGGAGACCGGGGGTGGGGTCCGACGCGACGTCCGCCGCGGGATCCGGAGTGAGCCCCCCGCCGTGGGCCTTTCCCGCGCCGTCACCCATGGCCGGCCTCCATCTGCGTGCGCAGGGCGGCGAGTCCGCGCGAGCCGTACGCCTTCACCGATCCGAGCGAGATGCCCAGGGTCTCGGCGACCTGCGCCTCCGTCATGTCCACGAAGTAACGCAGCACCAGAACCTCCCGCTGACGGCGTTGCAGGCCTCGGAGCGCGGCTTTCAACTGGTCACGCTCCAGCGCATCGTAGGCGCCTTCTTCTGCACTGGCCATGTCAGGCATCGGTTTCGGCAGCAGCCGCAGGCCGAGGATCCGGCGGCGCAGCGTGGAGCGGGACAGGTTGACGACCGTCTGCCGCAGGTAGGCCAGGGTCTTCTCGGGCTCGCGCACCCGGCGCCGGGCGGCGTGCACCCGGATGAACGCCTCCTGGACGACGTCCTCGCAGGTCGAGAGGTCGTCGAGGAGCAGCGCGGCGAGCCGCAGCAGGGAGCGGTAGTGGGCCTGGTAGGTCTCGGTGAGCAGGTCCTCGCTGGTACCGGCGTCGGCACCGGCGCCGGAGTCCGCCGTACCGGGTGCGACCGCGGTCATCTGGCTTTCTTCCGGCCTACTCGCAGGCCAATGGGCGCGCGGCGGGAAGGTCACCGCGGCACTCGCCGAGATGCCCGCCCCTGCCCCCACCATCACGTTCGCCACGCCCGTTGGACACTCGATCCCCTGTCATGGTTGCCCAGCCCGGGGGACATTCTTCCGCATCCGCGGAAGTGGCCTCCAGGGAATTCGAGAGGGTTTCCGGACAGATTGTGGGGAGGACGATCCCATATCGGACGGTCCCGCCTCACATCGGACACACGGATCGGGCACACGGATCGGGCCGGACCGGCCGTCAGGACGCCCGCTCCTGGGGCTGCTACCGCCCCCGGAGGGTCGTACCGGCCGGGTCGACCGGGCAGGTCGGCCACGCAGGTCGGCCACGCGGGCCGACCACGCAGATCGGCTACGCGGGCAGGAGCTCGCCCGCGACGAGCTCGGCGATCTGGAGCAGGTTGAGCGCCGCCCCCTTGCGCAGGTTGTCGCCGCACAGGAAGAGGTCCAGCGCGGCCGGCTGGTCGAGCGCGCGGCGCACCCGTCCGACCCACACCGGGTCCGTCCCGACCACGTCGTTCGGCGTCGGGAACTCCCCCGCCGCCGGGTCGTCGTAGAGGACGACGCCGGGCGCCCCGCGGAGGATCTCCTGCGCGTGCTCCTGCGTCACCTCCCGCTCGAACAGCGCGTGGACGGCGAGCGCGTGGGTCCGGACGACGGGGATGCGCACGCAGGTCGCGGAGACCCGCAGGGCGGGCAGGTTGAGGATCTTGCGCGACTCGTCGCGGATCCCGACCTCCTCGGAGGACCAGCCGCCGTCCCGCAGACTGCCCGTCCAGGGCACCGCGTTGAACGCGAGCGGTGCGGCGAACGGCCCGTGGTCGGCGATCACCGCGCGCAGGTCGCCGGTCTGCCGGCCGATCTCCTGGCGGCCGGCGTCGAGACCGCCGACGAGCGCGGTCTGCTCGCGCAGGGCGGCCTCGCCGTCGCGGCCCTCGCCGGAGGCGGCCTGGTAGGAGGCGACGACGAGTTCGACGAGCCCGTACTCGGCGTGCAGCGCCCCGATGGCCGCGATCATCGCGAGGGTGGTGCTGGCGGGGCTGGCGACGATGCCGCGCGGGCGGATCCGCAGCGCGGCGGCGTTCACCTCGGGGACGACCAGCGGGACCTCGTCGGCGGTGCGGAACGCGGCGGAGTCGTCGACCACGACGACGCCCTTGGCGGCGGCGATCGGCGCCCAGCGGGCGGATACCTCGTCGGGCACGGCGAACACCGCCACGTCGATCCCGTCGAAGGCCTCCTCCGTCAGCGCGACGACCTCGACGGACTCCCCGCGCACGACCGGCTTGCGGCCGGCCGAGCGCGGGGAGGCGACGAGTCGTACCTCGCCCCAGACGTCCTGACGGAGCGAGAGCAGGCCGAGCAGCACCTCGCCGACCGCGCCGGTGGCGCCGACGACGGCGAGGTTCGGCCGCCGGGTCATCGCCCGGTGCTCCCGCTCGGCTCCCGGCTCATCGCCCGGTGCCTCCGTAGACGACGGCCTCGTCCGTGTCGCTGTCCAGCCCGAAGGCGCTGTGCACGGCGCGGACGGCCTCCGGCACGTCGTCGGCGCGGGTCACGACCGAGATGCGGATCTCCGAGGTGGAGATCAGCTCGATGTTGACGCCCGCGGCGGACAGCGCCTCGAAGAACGTCGCGGTGACGCCCGGGTTGGAGCGCATGCCCGCGCCGACCAGGGAGATCTTGCCGATCGCGTCGTCGTAGCGCAGCGACTCGAAGCCGATGCCCTCCTTGACCCGGCCGAGCGCGTCGATGGCCTTCTGGCCCTCGGTCTTGGGCAGGGTGAAGGAGATGTCGGTCAGCCCGGTCGACGCGGCGGAGACGTTCTGCACCACCATGTCGATGTTGACCTCGGCGTCCGCGATGGCGCGGAAGATGCGCGCGGCCTCGCCCGGCTTGTCGGGCACGCCGACGACCGTGACCTTGGCCTCGGAAGTGTCGTGGGCGACTCCGGAGATGATGGCCTGCTCCATCTCGCCCCCTTCGGGCTTGTTCGGGTTGTCGTTGCTGACGATCGTCCCGGGGAGACCCGAGAAGGACGAGCGTACGTGAATCGGGATGTTGTAGCGCCGGGCGTACTCCACGCAGCGGTCGAGCAGCACCTTGGAACCGGACGAGGCCAGCTCCAGCATGTCCTCGTACGCGATCCAGTCGATCTTGCGGGCCTTCTTCACGACGCGCGGGTCGGCGGTGAACACGCCGTCCACGTCGGTGTAGATCTCGCAGACCTCGGCCTTGAGCGCGGCGGCGAGCGCGACCGCGGTGGTGTCCGAACCGCCCCGGCCCAGCGTCGTGATGTCCTTGCTGGACTGCGAAACGCCCTGGAAGCCGGCCACGATCGCGATGTTGCCCTCGTCGAGGGCGGTGCGGATGCGACCCGGCGTCACGTCGATGATGCGCGCCTTGTTGTGGACGGAGTCCGTGATGACACCGGCCTGGCTGCCCGTGAAGGACTGGGCCTCGTGCCCCAGGGATTTGATCGCCATGGCCAGCAGGGCCATGGAGATGCGCTCTCCAGCGGTCAGCAGCATGTCGAACTCGCGGCCGGCGGGGAGAGGTGACACCTGCTCCGCGAGTTCGATGAGCTCGTCCGTCGTGTCGCCCATCGCGGACACCACGACGACGACCTCATGGCCGGCCTTCTTGGCGTCAACGATTCGACGGGCCACGCGCTTGATGCCCTCGGCATCCGCAACGGATGAGCCGCCGTACTTCTGCACGACAAGGCCCACGTGCGCTCCTCGACTTGTGTCGTTTCCGGGGGCGGGTGGGCCCCCGCACCCCCGGGGAAGGGGGATCTGCGGTCCGCGTCAGTCTACCGAGCAGGGGTGCCGCGACCGGTGCCATCCATATGATGAGACGCACGTTTCAGCACGTGGGCAGCGGTGCGGGGCGGGCACCGGCAGGTCTGCGGGCCATCCGGCGCGGCCCCGAAGATTCGGCGGACGAACGGACGGCGGCACGGCCGGATTTCTTTCCGGGGCCGGGCGGTGAGGCCTTCGTCACACTCGCGGGGCCGATGCCGACCCCGGCCCCACCTGCCGCCCCGGAGCCGCTCCTGGCGCCGCTGCCAGCGCTGCTCCTAGCGCCCGAGGCCGAGCTCGGCCGCCATGAGGTCGCCGGCCTGCTGCTCCAGCTGCTCGTCGGTGAGCCCGTCGTCGTCCGTGTCGGCGCCGTCCGGCACCGCACCGATCGGGCTGTCCAGCCGGACGTGGGCGATCAGCGACTGCAGCGCCCGCAGCACCGCCGAGCAGGTCGTGCCCCAGTTGGAGAGGTACGAGAACTGCCACCACCACAGCGCCTCGCTGACCCGGCCCTCGCGGTAGTGCGTCAGCCCGTGCTGGAGCTCGCCGACCACGCCGGCCAGGTCGTCCGAGATCCGGAACGCGTTCGGCTTCTCCGGCGGACCGTACGGGTCGAAGACCTCGTGGTAGACGTCGATCGGCGCGAGCAGCGCCGCCAGCCGCTCGCGCAGCAGCTCGCCGTCCGGCTCCGGCCCCGCGTCCGGCTCGAAGCGGTCGTCCGGGACGACGTCCTCGATCGCGCCCAGCCGGCCGCCGGCCAGCAGCAGCTGCGAGACCTCCAGGAGGAGCAGGGAGACGGCACTGCCCGGCTCGTCGCCCTTGGCGACCTCGGTGACGGCGAGCACGAAGCTCTCCACCGAATCCGCGATCTGCACCGCGAAGTCGTCCGGCTCCGAACCGTGTCCGTGGGTGTGCGGGGTGTGGTTCCGCCGGTCCCCGTGCGGGTCGCCGTGCGGCTGCCCGTGCGCCTCGCCGTGGGACGGCTGGTGGGGGGCGTGGGGCTGCTGGTTGATCGTCCGGTCAGACATCGAGCAGTCGTCTCCCTTCGAAGGCGCGGCCGAGGGTGACCTCGTCCGCGTACTCCAGATCCCCGCCGACGGGCAGACCGCTCGCCAGACGGGTCACCTTCAGGCCCATCGGCTTGCACAGCCGGGCCAGGTAGGTGGCGGTCGCCTCCCCCTCCAGGTTGGGGTCGGTGGCCAGGATCAGCTCGGTGACCGTGCCGTCCGCGAGGCGCGACAGCAGCTCGCGGATCCGCAGGTCGTCCGGGCCGACGCCCTCGATGGGGCTGATCGCGCCGCCCAGCACGTGGTAGCGGCCGCGGAACTCGCGGGTGCGCTCGATGGCGACGACGTCCTTGGGCTCCTCCACCACGCAGATGACGGCCAGGTCGCGGCGCGGGTCCAGGCAGACCCGGCACTGCTCGGCCTCCGCGACGTTCCCGCAGACCGCGCAGAAGCGGACCTTGTCCTTGACCTCCAGCAGCGCGTGCGCGAGGCGGCGGACGTCCACCGGGTCGGCCTGCAGGACGTGGAAGGCGATCCGCTGCGCGCTCTTGGGCCCGACGCCGGGCAGCCTGCCCAGTTCGTCGATCAGGTCCTGAACCACGCCCTCGTACAACGTCGCGCCTTCCCTCGGGTGGTCGGTGGTGCTCCGGCCGGTGCTCGGTCGATGCTCCGGCCGGTGGTCGGTCGGTGGTCCGGCCGGTGGTCGGTCGGTGGTCCGGCCGGTGCTCGGTCGGTGGTGCTCCGGTGCCATCATCCAACGAATCGGGCGCCGGACACACCGCCCGACGCCCGACTCCCACATAAATCACACGGACCTACCGGCCGGACTCCCACAGTGACCGGCCGGTCCGGAGCCCGCCCGGTGCCGCCTAGAACGGCAGACCGGGCATACCGCCACCCAGGCCCTGGGTCAGCGGGCCCATGCGCTCGGCCTGCATCTTCTGCGCGGCCTGGTTCGCGTCCCGGACCGCCGCCAGGACCAGGTCGGCCAGGGTCTCGGTGTCCTCCGGGTCGACGGCCGCCGGGGCGATGGTCAGCGCCACCAGCTCACCGGCACCCGTCACCGTGGCCTCGACCAGACCGCCGCCGGCCGAACCGTTCACCTTCGCCTCGGCCAGCTCCTGCTGCGCCTTGGCGAGGTCCTGCTGCATCTTCTGCGCCTGCTTCAGCAGCTGCTGCATGTTGGGCTGGCCTCCACCGGGGAACACGGCTCACTCCTTGCTGTCGCACCTGTGCACGGGCTCGCGCGGCTCGTCCGCCGTCGTCCACGGCGTGGTCCTCGCTCGTCACCCGTCGTCGTCTCCGCCGAGCCTACGTGCTGCTCAGTTGCCGCGGTGGTGGATCTCCTCCAGGACCGTGGCACCCAGTTCGCGGATGATCAGATCCTGGCCGGAGAAGGCCTCCTCGTTGAGGTCCGGGTCGTCCTCCTCCGGGATGTCGTCCTCCGGGGCCACGTGCGGCGCCGGGGGCCCGGCGGCGGGCGGCGGGCTCTGGACGGGCGCCGCCTGGACCGGCGCCGGGGCCGGAACCTGGGCCTGCGCCTGGGGCTGCGGCCGGACGGGCGGCGCCGGGGCGGCGGGCTGCACCGGGGGCGCGGCCGCGGCCGGACGCGCCGGGGCGCCCCAGCCGCTGGTGGTGGCGCCCGGGGCGGGGGCCCCGCCGCCGAAGCCGCCACCGGTGCCGCCACCGGCTCCCCCGCCCGCTCCGCCGGACGGGTCGACGATGCACTCGATCCGCCAGTCCACGCCCAGCGCGTCGCCGAGCGCCTGGCGCAGGACGTCGTCGCTGTTGCTGCCGACGAAGCTGTCGCGGGCGCCCGCGTTGACGAACGACACCTGGAGCACGCTGCCGTCGAAACCGGCCACCTGGCCGTTCTGGCTGAGCAGGATCCAGGTGAAGCGGCGGCGGTTCTTCACCGCCTCCAGGATCTGCGGCCACAGCTGCCGGACCTGCGCGGCGCCCTGCTGGGCGGCGCCGGACGGCTGCGCGGCGGCCGGCGGCTGCGCGACGGCCGGCGGCTGCGCGACGGGCGCGGGCGCGGGCACCGGGG
>NZ_JBHWGD010000080.1:29473-32763 GCF_042733235.1 Kitasatospora sp. NPDC059722 | reverse complement strand
GCCCGCAGCCGGCCCCGGCCGGCCCCGGCGCACCGGCGGCGGCCCCGTCCGCCGGCCCCGGCCCCGGCCCCGGCCCCGGCCCGGGCCCCGGCCCCGTGCAGGGCGGGCCGACCTCCTCGGCGCCCTCGCCCTCGCCGACCCAGACCGTCGCGCCCGCCACCCTCACCATCAGCTCGGTGAACCTGGACTCGCTGTCCTGCAGCGGCCAGTGGGCCCTGACCGCCACCGTCACCGTGGCCGCCCAGGGCAACGCGACCGGCACCCTGACCCTCAGCTGGTACCACAGCTCGGGCGGACGCGCCGCCACCGTCGCCACCGACACCGTGCCGGTCCAGAACGGCCGCGCCACCATCACCCGCGTCCACAACTTCGGCTCCGCCGACAACTCCACGACCTGGGGCGTACGCGTCGGCACCAGCCCGGCCGCGACCGCACCGGGCAAGACGTCCGCCGAGCTGTACGCCTTCACCTGCAACCCGCCCCGCTGACGCCCTGTCGGCCCCGGTCACACCCGCCCCACCCCTCGCCCTGGAGAAAGCCATGTCCACGCCCCACCCCGACGCCGCCCCCACCCCGGGCGCCGACCAGACCGTCCGGCTCGGTCCGGGTACGGGCGAGGGGGAGGAGACCAGCCGTACGGACGCCGTCGAGGCGACGGTGCGCCTCGGCGGCGTTTCCGACCCGCGCGCGGACCGGACCGTCCGGCTGCCCCGCTCGCCGCTGGGCGGGCCGGATGCGGTGGAGACGGTCCGTCTGGACAACGAGGAGCGCCTGCGCCTGACGGGGGAGTCCGGGACGGTTCCGCTGCCGCGCCCGCCGTTGGGTGGGCCGGATGTGGTGGAGACGGTGCGCCTCGACAACGAGGAGCGCCTGCGTCTGACGGGGGAGTCCGGGACGGTTCCGCTGCCGCGCCCGCCGCTGGGTGGGCCGGATGTGGTGGAGACGGTGCGCCTCGACAACGAGGAGCACCTGCGCCTGACGGGGGAGGGCGAGACCGTCCCGTTCCCCCGGCCGCCGCTGGGCGGGCCGGACGCGGTGGAGACGGTCCGTCTGGACAAGGGGGAGTCCGGGACGGTCCCGCTGCCCCGCTCGCCGCTCGGCGCGCCCGACCCGCGCGCGGACCGCACCGTCCGGCTCTCCTCGTCGCCCGCGCCCGCCGCCACACCGGACGCCGAGGCCACCGTGCGCCTCGACTCCGCCGAGGCCGAGAGCGCGACGTTCCTCGACCCGCGGGTGTGGGGCGGCGCACCGGGGACGGGGGAGAGCGCCACACTGCCCGAGCCGATCCCGCTGCCCGAGGCCGGGGCGGAGGCCGAGGCCGAGAGCGCGACCTTCCTCGACCCGCGGGTGTGGGGCGGCGCACCGGGGGAGAGCGCCACGTTGCCCGAGCCGATCCCGCTGCCCGAGGAGGCCGCGCCCGAGGAGCCCGCGCCCGAGGCCTCCGTATCCACCCCGGCCGCCGCACCGGACGAACACCCCCTCGCCCCCGGCGAGTTGCGCCGCTTCGGCCCCGGCGTCCCGCCACAGGCCGCCGCCGCGTGGCACGGCGAGACGCCCGCGGACCGGCAGCCCAAGCGGCCCCGCCGCGTGCGCAGGTGGCTGGTGCCGGTGGCCGTGCTCCTCGCCGTCCTGGCACTGCTGTTCTGGCGCTTCCACACCACTGCCCTCGCCATCACCTCCGTCGGCGTGACCACCGACCCGGCGGGCCCCGGCTGCGGCGGCACCGCCGTCGTCACGGCCTCGGTGGAGACCAACGGCGGCGCCGGCAGCATCCGTTACCGCTGGCAGCGCAGCGACGGCACGACCTCGGACGAGCTCGTGCAGGACGTCCGCTCCGGCACCCGCCACACCGACCTGGTGCTGCGCTGGACCTTCGACGGCCAGGGCTCCCTCCAGGCCACCGCCACCCTGCAGATCCTCTCGCCCGGCACCCGCACCGCGACCGCCACCTTCCCCTACCACTGCTCCTGATCCCCCGAGCCCGGGACCCGCCTCGGACGCCCCGCCCGTCCCGTAGCGTTTGCCTCCCGCCGCGGGGACCCGCGGCACGCCAAGGGGAGGGCACCGTGAACTCGCTCGTGTCGAAGGCTCGTTGGTTAGGCGCTCTGGTGGCGGCGGGAGCACTGCTGCTCGCCGGGGCCGGCGCCGCGGGGGCGGACGACGCGCCCGACGGGCCGGTCCGGGGTGTCCCGCAGACCGTCGCCCTGGGCTCGGAGCCCGCCTCGGTGGCGGTCGGCCCGGACGGGCGCACGGCGTACGTCTCGGTCAAGGACGGCATGAACGGCGTCAAGCTGAAGGCGGTCGACACCCGGAGCGGTGCGGTCACCGCCACGGTCACGCTGACCACCGGGTACGGGGCCGACGCCGGGCCGGTGGCGGTCAGCCCGGACGGCTCGCGGGTCTACGTGCTGTTCGGCGCGATGAGCCTGCTGCCGCTGTCCACGCTGGGCGCCGTCGACACGGCCACCGGCACGGTGGTCTCCACCACGCTCGCGCCGGACCAGCCGCGCCCGGACGGGACCAGCCCCGGGGGCCTGAGCGCACTGACGGTCAGCCCGGACGGCTCACGGGTCTACGTCACCCAGGACGGACCCTCGCCCTGGCACCAGCCGGTCCAACCGGGCGCCCGGGTCCTGGAGTTCTCCCCGCAGCAGCAGGCGTTCACCGCCGCCGTCACGGTACCCGGCCGCTCCCTGTGGTCGGTGGTCACCCGGCCGGACGGCGCCGACACCTACGTCAGCACCGACGAGGGCCTGGACCACCTGGACACCGGCGCCGAGCCCCCGGCCGTGGCCGGGACCGTCGCCGCCCCCGGCACCAGGACCGCTCTGGCACTGGCCCCGGACGGCACCCGCGTGTACGGCGTGAGCAGCACCGGCACCGGCTACACGGTCGACCCCGCCGCCGACACCGTCACCGCGACCACGGACCTGGGCATCACCCCGGCACAAACGCTGCACGACCCGTCGGTCAGCCCGGACGGCACCCGGCTGTACATCGCCTGCCTGGACTCCTCCAGCTCCACCGGCAAGGCCCGGATCCTCTCCCTCGACACCTCGACCAACACCCCCGTCCCGGCCGAGGCGGTCACCGGTCTCAACTGGGTGACGGCCCTGGCGGTGGGCCCCGACGCCCACACCCTCTACATCGCCGACGGCGACCTGCGGATCGTCGGCATCTGACGGGATCCCGCCGGCCCCCCCCCCGGGGGCGGGGCCGGCGCCCGCCGGTTGGATAGGACGCGACCCCCCCCCCCTACCCCAAACAAATACACCCCGAACGGCCCCCAC
>NZ_JBHWGD010000080.1:16383-29463 GCF_042733235.1 Kitasatospora sp. NPDC059722 | reverse complement strand
GGGCGCGGGGGGGGGGGCCCCCCCCCCCCCCCCCCACACCGCGGCGCCGGCCGCGGGGCGCGGGGGGGGGTGGGGGGGCCCCCCCCCCGCCCCCCCGCGGGGGCGGGCCCCGGCGACCGGCCGTTTCGATCGTCGCTACCCCGCCAGCAGTGCGCAGACGAAGTCCTCCTCGACGGCCCGCAGCCGCTCCAGCAGCGCCGGGCTGTTGCGCTGGTTGACCTGCTCGGTGACGGACACGGTGATGCTGCGCCGCCCGTCCGGGGTGCCCGCGCCGAACTGCGTGTAGCCGGCGGTGTTGCCCGTGTGCCCGTACACGACGCCGCACCGGGTGGTGTACTCGAAGATCCCCAGCCCGGCCCGGTTGGCCCCCGGGCCGGCCGGCTCGGAGACCCCGGCGACGAAGGCCCGCTGCTCCAGGCGGGTGGCGTCGCCGATCAGCGGCCCGCCCGCGTAGGCGGCCGCGAAGGTGCTGAAGTCCCGTGGGGTGGAGACCAGCCCGCCCGAGGCCCAGGCACCCGAGGCGCCGAACCGGGTGCTGACGTCCTCCACCGGGTGGGGCGGCTCGACGGCGTAGCCGTGCAGGTAGGGCCTGGGCAACTCGAAGCCGGAGGGCAGGCTGGTCCCGTCGAGCCCGAGCGGCGAGTAGACCTCGGAGGCGAGCAGGTCCTCGTAGCGCTGCCCGGTGGCGGCCTCGGCCATCAGGGCGACGGCGATGTTGTCGGAGTTGGAGTACTGGTAGCGCGTGCCGGGGGTGAACTCCAGGTCGTCGCCCGCGACGAAGTCCAGCAGGTGCCGGGAGTCGAACACGTGGTGCGGCTCGGAGAGGATGATGTCGACGAAGTCCGGCGCCGAGCTGTAGTCCGGCAGCCCGCTGGTGTGGTTGAGCAGCTGGCGCAGCGTCACCGCGCCCCAGTCGGCGGGCAGTGAGGGCAGCCGCCCGGCGACGGTGTCGTCCAGGCCGAGCAGCCCGCAGTCGACGAGCCGCAGCGCGACCGCGCCGCTGAACGCCTTCGCGGCGCTGGCGAGCCGCATGCGGTCTGCGGGCTCCGGCGGGCGGCGGGTGCCGACCTTCGACACCCCGGCCCGCACCACCCGCACGCGGTCGCCGTCGCGCAGCACCGCGATCGCCCCGGGCGGCCCGTCCGGACGGTCGACCAGCTCCTGCAACCGGGCCCGCAGCCCCCGGCCGTCGTCCCCGTGACCGCCCCCGGCCGAGGCGGGAGCGGCGGGCACCAGCACCACCGAGGCGGTGGCGAGCAGGACGGCGAGCGCGCCCCCGGGGCGGCGGCGAGAGCGGAGCGGCACGGCGGATCCTCCGGACGACGATTCGGCGAGGGGACGGGAACGGCCCCGGCGGCAAGGAGTCACCCGCCGACGCCCCCGGGAAACGGCCCGCCCACCACCTTGACCCGCCCAGCCGAGCCCCCTGCCCGCCGTCCGGCCGCGCCCCGCCCTGCGGACCCGACGGGTGACGTTCACGCGGGTCGCCCGCCACCACACCCGGCGCCCGGCCGCCCCCACCCGATACTGCGCGCATGACACCCACCCGCAGGACCACCCGGAACGCCCTGCTGCGCCTCGCCGCCGTCACCGCGCTCCTCGCCCTCACCGCCCCGGCCGCACTCGCCGGCGCGGAGCCGGAGGGTCACCACCACCGTCCCTGCGCCGCCTCCGCCCCGCCCGACGGCGGCCCGGCCGCCGACGTCCTGCGGATCGCCGAGCAGGCCAAGGCGGAGCTGGACCTGAAGTCGGTGATCCTGCGGGTCACCGTCGACGGCCGCGAGCTCGTCACCGGCGCGCTCGGCGAGTCGATGACCGGCGTCCCGGCCGGGCCCGCGATGCACTTCCGCAACGGCAACATCGCCATCAGCTACCTGGGCACCGCACTCCTGCGGCTGGTCGACCAGGGCGTCGTCGGCCTCGACGACCCCGTCTCGCGCTGGCTGCCCGACCTCCGGGGCAGCGACCGCGAGTTCACCCTGCGCATGCTCGGCGCCTCCACCACCGGCCTCGCCGACTACGTCAAGGACCCGTCCTTCGGCCCGGCCGTCTACGCGAACCCGTTCCGCCAGTGGACGGCCGACGAACTGGTCGCCATCTCCACCCGCCAGGACCGGCTGTACGCCCCGGGTACCAACTGGAGCTACTCCCACGCGAACTTCGTCCTCCTCGGCGAGGCCCTGGAGAAGATCACCGGAACCCGTCTGGACGTCCTGCTCCAGCGCGAGGTCCTGGGCCCGCTCGGCCTGCACGAGACCCGCAACAGCTACACCCCCGACATCCCGACCCCCGTCCTGCACGCCTTCACCTCCGAACGCGGCACCTACGAGGAGTCGACCTTCTGGAACCCCTCGTGGACCACCGCCCCCGGCGCCGTGGAGACCACCGACATCTGCGACCTGGAACGATCGGCCGTCGCCATCGGCGCCGGCGAACTGCTCTCCCCGGCCTCCTACCAGCAGCTGCTGGACCCGGGGACGGTAGGACTCGGCCACCCGACCGACACGTGCCTGGCGACG
Organism: Kitasatospora sp. NPDC059722; assembly: GCF_042733235.1. Classification (NCBI taxonomy): domain Bacteria; kingdom Bacillati; phylum Actinomycetota; class Actinomycetes; order Kitasatosporales; family Streptomycetaceae; genus Kitasatospora; species Kitasatospora sp. NPDC059722. Next base: position 26,944 of record NZ_JBHWGD010000080.1, on the reverse strand, counting down.
ATCTGCATTCCGCAGACCGAGGCCACCCACTACGGCATGGGCGTCCTCGTCGTCGGCGGCTGGATCTCCCAGCACCCGCTGTTCTTCGGCTACTCCGCCTCCCAGGACTACCTCCCCTGCGAGCACCTGGCCATCGCCGTCTCGACCACCAACGGCCCGAGCGCCCCGGCCGACCACAACGCCCACACCATCGCCCAGCGCATCGCCGCCGTCCTCGCCCCGGGCCACCCCATCCCCGACTTCGGCTGAGCCGCCGCCCCCGCTCCTCCTCGGCCGGCCCCGTTCCGGCAGGATGACCTCGTGAGCTCTCCCCGCCGGCACGTCCACCGGATCACCAAGTACGACCCAGCCGACCGCAACGAGTGGGGCCACTACACCGGGACGCTGGACTCGGCCAGCGACCACGGGCCGGTCGAGGCCGCCTACCTCGCCGCGGTCGCCGCCTTCGCCGAGGCGGACGGCGTGCGGCACCTGACCATCCGCGAGCCCCAACTCGGGCCCGGCTTCACGCATTTCGGCCTGGAACCGGCGGTCGAGGGCCACGGCCTGGCCGGGCTGTTCCCGCCCGACCTGACCGGCTACCACGACGGCGCCCGGGTGGCACTGCCCGTCGCCCTGGAACTCGTGCGGGCCATGCTGCGCGACAACGGCGCCTGGTGCCGCCTGGAGAGCGACGACGGCTTCACCGTCCACGTCGGGTACGACCAGTACCTGTTCGTGGGCACGGCCGGGCCCTGCGAACGGGCCGTGGCCCGCATCCGGGCGACGGGGCTCTTCCCGGAGCCGATGGACGCCTCCCCGTACGACCACGAGCCGGACGGTCTTGACGGACAGCGCCCGGCCGACGAGGTCTTCTGGGCCCGGGTGCGCTGGTGCGCGGCGACGGGCCGGGCCGGGCTCCTGGAGGAGAAGCCCGTCGGCAACCTCTCCCGCTGGCACCGGCTCACCGACGACGGCGCGATCGAGGCGGTGCGGGCGCGGCTGGCCCCGCGTGCACAACTGGCCGTGTGGCCTGCTCTTTCCCCCGACGTGGCCGCCGTCCTGGCCGGCCTCCCGGAGGAGGACCTGATCGAGCTCGTCTGGGAGGACGCCGAGGGCCGGATCACCAGCACGATCGCCGACGAGGACGACTTCGCCGCCCTGACCGTCCGCGTCGCCGGAGCCCGCGCCGCCGCGGTCCTGCCGATGTGCGTCGACGAACGCACCCCCGTGCTCACCGCCGTGCTCCCCGACCCCGACGGCGTCCTGCGCGCCCGCTGGCGCACCGACCCGGCCCCCGGCGACCGGGACTGGGCCCTGCTGAAGACCCTGGGCCCCGGCCGGCCCGTGACCGGCACTGTCACCGGAACCACCGCCTCGGGCGCCGTCCTCGTCGACATCGGCGGCTTCACGGCGGCCATCGACGACGCCGCCGCCATCCCGGTCGGCCGCAGGGTCACGGCGCAGGTCCTCGACGTCGACATGGTCAGGGAACAGGTGTCCTTGTCCCTCATTTCGGTGCAGTCGGACGAGGCCTGACGGACGAGCCCGTCCAGCGGTGGCGACCGCCGGCGCCGGACGGGCTCGTCCGTGTCGTCAGCCGGTGGGCAGGGTGGTGCCGGGCAGGGTGTCCAGGGGGGCCCACTTGGGCATGCCGGGCTTGTAGGAGGTGTGGTTGACGGCGCCGTCGGTGCCGGCGGCGAAGAGGTCGACGGTGTTGGCGGAGGCGCTGAAGAGCGTGGTCGGGATCCGGCCGGAGAACTTCCAGTTCCCGAGGGTCTCCCAGGCGCTCCACGGCTTGCCGTTGTTGAACCAGTAGGCGTGGTAGAGGAAGGCGTCGCGGCCGGTGGCGAACAGCTCGATCGCGTCGGTGGCCGGGTTGTAGACGGCGCTGGGGGCGCCGGCGAAGCGGTAGTCGCCGTTGATGGTGGCCCAGTTGCTCCAGTTGGTCATGCCGGGGGTGTAGTAGCGGTGGGCGATGGGGCCGTCGGCGGTGGTCGCGAAGACCTCGGCGGTCTTGGTGGAGGGGTTGTAGACCAGGCTCGGGCTGCCGGTGACGGCGGCTCCGTCCAGGGGGAGCCAGTCGCTCCACGGCTTGCCGTCGTTGAACCAGTAGGTGTGGTACATCGTGCTGTTGTCGCGTCCGACCGCGAACAGCTCGATCGCGCCGGTGGCCGGGTTGTAGATCGCGCCGGGGGTGGCGTTGAACTTCCGGTCGTAGATGGTGGTCCAGTCGCTCCAGCCGGTCATGCCCGGGGTGTAGTAGGTGTGGGCGACGGGGCCGTCGGCGGTGGTGGCGAAGACCTCCGCGGTCTTCGTGTCGGGGTTGTAGACGGCGGTGGCGCTGCCGGTGAACTTCGTTGTGCCCGTGCCGGTCCAGGGGCGCCAGCCCTGGGCGTCGGCCAGGTAGTAGGTGCGCCACATGAGGCCGTCGCTGTCGACGGCGTACAGCTCGATCGCGGCGGTGGCCGGGTTGTAGAGGGCGGTGGGCGAACCCACGAACGGCTTGGTGCCGGCCGGCCGTTCGCTGATCCGCGACCAGGAACTCCAGCCCTGACCGTTGATGTTGTACGCGCCCACGACACGGCCGTCGGCGTCGACGGTGAACACCGTCGACGTCTGCTTGACCGGGTCGTACACCGCACTGGCGGTCGGCGCGACGGCGTTCGCGGCGGCGTAGCGCACCTGCTGCACCCACCCGGAGAGGTCGTCGGTGCGGGTGCCGGTGGCGCCGGTGCGGGTTTCGGTCTCGCCGAGGCAGCCGCCCTGCCAGGAGCGGGAGGCGACGGCGACGAGTTCGGCCTTGCCGTTCGTCTCGCGGATGGCGGGGGCGCCGGTGTCGCCCTTGCAGATCGCGGCGCCGCCGGTGCCGGTGACGGCGATCCCGGTCGGCTGCACGGAGTCCAGGGTGAACGCACCGGTGTGCATCGTGCCCGGGACCCACTCGTCCTTGGTGCGCCCGTAGCCGGGAACGCGCAGCTTCTCGCCGGACGTGGGTGCGGAGGCGGCGAGGGCGAGCGGCGCGACGCCCTGGACGGGCGCGGTGAGGCGGGCCAGGACGAGGTCGCGGTCGGCGCGCGGCGTGAGCGAGGCGACGTCGACGGCCTTGCCGGCGATGGTGGCGGTGGTCTTCCACTTCGGCGCGCCGGCCTTCAGCGCCTGCGGCTGGGCGGGGTCGTCGGAGAAGCAGCTCGCGGCGGTGACGACCAGGTACGGGTCCACCAGCGCGCCGGTGCAGGTACGGAAGTTGTCGCCGATGGCGAGCTTGGCGGTGTAGGCGTAGGCGCCGTCCGCGGCGGGGTCGCCGACGACGGCCCCGGCCGGGGAGAGGGTGGCCAGCGTGCCGGCGGCCACGGCCGCCGTGAGCACGGCCGCCCGCCGCGGACGGGACGAGATGGTGTGGGGCATGGAGGGGTTCCTCGAGAGGTCTCGGACGGTGACGGTTAGGGCAAGGCGGATGCGCCCGGGAGGCCCTGACGGGCCGAAGAGTCCGCCAGGGCGCAGGGCGCAGGCCGGTCAGGGAGCGGAGGGGCCGCCGTGGAAGCGGGTCCAGCCGGGGCCGCGGGGGTCGACGGACCACAGGGTGTTGTTGGTGTCGCGGACGAAGGTGGTCAGGTGTCCGTTGGCGGGGTCGGGGACGGTGTGGGGGCTGGTGTCGGTGGCGAGGACGGTGCCGGCGGGGGTGGGGATGAACGGCGTCCACTTGCCGGCGCTGTAGTCGAGCGAGTGGAGCTGGTTGTTCGGCCCGTTGACGTACACCATGACGTGGTTGTCGTCGGGGTTGACGACCGCGCCGGGGTCGGTGGCGGCGTTGGCGCCCCAGTCGCGCCACCCCGCGCCGAGCGGGTCGACGGACCACAGGTGGTTGGCGGTGTCGCGGACGAAGGTCGTGAAGTGGCCGTTGGCGGGGTCGACGACGGTGACCGGGACGGCGCCGCGGGCCAGGACGGTGCCGGAGGTGGTCGGGACGAAGGGGTCCGCCTTGCCGCTGTTGCGGTCGACCCGGTGGAGCTTGTTCTCGGGGCCGTTGACGTAGACGGCGATGTGGCCGTCGTTGGGGTTGACGATGGGGGCGGGGTCGCCGGCGGCGAGGGCGCCGAAGTCGCGCCAGCCCTCGCCCTGCGGGTCGACGGACCACAGGTGGTTGTCGGTGTCGCGGACGAAGGTGACGAGGTGCCCGTTGGCGGGATCGACGACGGTGCGGGGCACGGCGTCGGCGGCGAGCACGGTGCCGGCGCTGGTGCGGTCGAACGGCGTCCACGTGCCGGTGTTGCGGTCGTAGGACCAGAGCCAGTTGTTCTGGCCGTTGACGTACACCATGACGTGGTTGTCGGCCGGGTTGACGATCGTGGTCGGCATGGCCGCGGCGTTGGCCCCGAGATCGGTCCAGCCCTCGCCCTTGGGGTCGACGGACCACAGGTGGTTCTTGCTGTCCTGGACGAAGGTGACCAGGTGCCCGGTGGCCGGGTCGACCGCGGTGAACGGCGAGGCGCTGACCGTCGTCCCGGACGGGGTGGAGTGCTTGGTCTTGGTGATCCACTGCCCGATGTCGTCGACGCGGGTGCCGGTGGCGCCGGTGCGGGTCTCGGTCTCGCCGAGGCAGCCGCCCTGCCAGGAGCGGGAGGCGACGGCGACGAGTTCGGCCTTGCCACCCGTCTCGCGGATGGCGGGGGCGCCGGTGTCGCCCTTGCAGATCGCTGCGCCGCCGGTGCCGGTGATGCCGATCCCGGCCGGGTTCACGCTGTCGAGCGTGAAGGCACCGGTGTGGGCCTTGCCCGGGCCCCACTCGTCCTTGGTGCGGCCGAAGGCGGGCACGCGCAGCGTCTGCCCGGCGGCGGGTGCGGCGGTGGCGATCGCCAGCAGCTGCACGTTCTGCACGGGCGCGCCCAGGCGGGCCATGACGAGGTCGCGGTCCTGGCGCGGCGCCAGTTCGACGACGTCGACGGTCTTGCCGCCGACGGCGGCGGTGGTCTTCTGCTTCGGCTTCCCGGCCGCGAGGGCGGCCGGCTGCGCGGGGTCGTCGGCGAAGCAGGAGGCGGCGGTGAGCACCCAGTACTGGTCGACGAGGGCGCCGGTGCAGGCGCGGAAGGTGTCGCCGATGGTCAGCTTGGCGGTGTAGGCGTACGTGCCGTCGCCGGCGGCGCCGCCGACCACGGCGTTGGCGGGGGCGGACAAGAAGGTAGTCAACGCGCTGGCAGCTGCAGCTGCAGCCAGCAGGCTCGCCCGACGAGAGCGGCATGAGGTTTTGTGAAGCAATGCTGGAATCCTGTCAGTGAGTTGGCTCTGAGATCCCGGTACAGCTGGCCGCACCTGCCACGACAACGGTGGCCGGGGCCTGACCGAAGTCCCCGTCCACGCTCGTGAACCCGTCCTTGGACACGCTGAGGCCGGCATGGGTGGAACCCGGAGTCTGTGTGACGAACACCTTCGACATTTCCGGGGCGAGGGAAACCGGTGTGGCGGTGGCCGTGAGGGTGAGCCTTCGTTCAGTAGGACCGGTGGATGCTGAGCCGGTTCCGTCGAAGCTGTAGCGGTCTGGGTGGGATCAGCCCGTGATACGGAGTTCCACCAGCGTGGAGCGGATCCCGCCGACAGTTCCCTCGCCGACGCTCTTGTAGCCCCCTTGGGCCACGCTGACAGTCTGGGTGGCCCCACCGGCGGTGAGATTGGCACTGATCGGACGGTCCGAGGCTTCGAATGCGAACACCTTGGTGATCTCCATCGTCAAGTACCCCCCCGCCCCGACGGCCTGGAAGCAGACATCGCCGTTTGTGCTGTAGACCTTGACCTGCTGAACCGCTGAATTGCACTCGGAGAGCAGAAGGCGGCCATTGCCCTTGATGAGCTTGATGCCCCGCTCCTGCTGGATCTCCGCGGCCCCTGGGTACGTGAAGTCCTCTACTGCCGAGGGGGGGAGGTTCGGGTCGCTGGGGGCGATCGGGGACGGGACGGCGGCCGTTGCCGTGCTCAGGGCCAGCGTCGATGCAGCAATGACTGTCATGAACACCCCAAAAGCTGTTGCTGCAAGGGTCTTACGTATGCGTATGGACATGGCGATTCCCTCCGTGCCACCCAGGGGCGGCTCTGGTTTGCATGATCAAAGGTCAAGAGACGGGAACTTTGAAGTTCTGAGACCGCAAAGTACTTGATGCCATGGCCTGATAGTCAAATCGATTCGCCCGCCGTTCGCCGCCTGCTGTCGAAGCCACTATGGAAAATGATCGATCTGAGCGCATATGTACCATTTTGCGGCAAATATGAGAAAAGTACTTCGCTTGCCGATTGGATTCATTGGACGATTTCCAGGCGGGCATAAATGCGTGTTAATAATCTTCCTTGGTGTCGAGGTTCGGCGCCGGCGGCGCGTGCCGCGAATTGATAAGACAGGTGTTACCTTGACGCAAGGAATGCGCACGAAGGGTGGCGCGGGTCGTGGGGCTTGGGCGATACGTGCGATGTGCCTGTCCCTGCTTCCGTCTGCTCTTTTGGCAGGGGTGATCGTCGCCCCTCCTCAAGCTCTCGCGGACGCTCTGACGCCGCCTGCAGCGGATGCAGGGGCGTTCCCGCAGACGGAGCGGGGTCGGGTGGTCCAGCTGTGGATGGACGGTGGTCCTGGTGTGAGGGCCGCGGCGGAAGTCGCGCTGACGGGCAGTAACGACGATGTGCGGACGTTCCTGTCGCAGGCGTCCGCAGAACAGTTCCAGGACGACCGGGTTGCCGTTGCACAGCTCGCCAGCATCGGGGGCACAGGTCTGCAGGAGGCTGCCCGGCAGGCTCTTAAGGGGGCTCCTGACCAGCTGAAGGCCTTCCTGAAAGACGGGTGGAAGGCTCCGCTGTACCAGGATCAGCGGGTCCGGGTTGCCCAGATCATCAGTACGGGTGGCTCCGGGGTCCAGGAAGCCGGCCGTGCCGCACTGAACGGTACGCCCGAGGCGCTCAAACTGTTTTTGGAACAGGGGCAGTACGAGCAGCGCGACCAGGATGAGCGGGTCCAGGTGGCGCAGATCCTCAGTGTGGGTGGGGCCTCAGTTGTGGCGGCGGGCAGGATCGCCCTCAACGGCACCGCCGACGACATCCACGAGTTCCTCGAAGTCGGGCAGCATGTCGCTCGGAACCGCGACCAGGAGACTCTGACTGTCGCTCAGCTGGCGCAGCAGGCGAAGGCGGCGGGGGCGCAGGCGGCCGCGCAGACCCAGGCGGCCAAGGAAGTCTCCGCCCGTGCGGTCAACGCCGCTCAGCTGGCGAAGGACGCGGCTGCGCAGGCCGCTGCCGAGACCCAGGCCGCCAAGAACGATTCCCAGCATGCGGCATCGTCTGCTGAGCGTGCGGCCAAGGCTGCAGAGCAGGCCGCTGGCGCGGCCCAGCAGGCCATTGGCGCGGCCCGTGCTGCGAACAGCTCGGCCCGGGTGGCGGCGAGTGCGGCCTCGCAGGCCGCGTCTGCAGCGGCGGGAGCCGCGCGCGCGGCCTCCCGGGCCCAGTCTGCCGCAGCCGGTGCTGCCACTGACGCAGGCCAGGCGTCTGTCGCCCGGCAGGCGGCAACGGACGCGCGCACGGCAGCCAACGGCGCGCAGGAAGCCGCCGATGCGGCTGACCAGGCTGGCATCGCCGCGACGGCTGCGGGCGAGGCGGCGAAGTCTGCGACGAGTGCGGGCCAGAACGCTGGAGCCGCAGCTGATGCGGCCGATGCGGCTGGTGCGTACGCGGCACAGGCGGGCGTCAAGTCGGCCGCGGCCGCCCAGGCTGCGGCTGCCACCCGGCGCCACGCGCAGGAGGCCACCAGGGCCGCCAACGCAGCCCAGGGCCTTGCCGCCAAGGCTGTCGGGGCGGCCAACGACGCGCGTGATGCGGCTCGTTCGGCCGCCGCGCACGCCCGCTCGGCCGCGCAGTCGGCCGACGACGCAGCCTCCCACGCCGGCGAGGCTTCCAATGCGGCGGAGCAGGCGACCGGCTACGCCAATAGTGCCAAGCAGTTCGCCGACGAGGCGAGTTCGGCCGTTGCCAAGGCAAAGTCCACCCACGAGCTCGTCCAGCAGGTCGAGGCCGAGGGCTTGACTGCCCGGACCAATGCCGGCGTAGAGAAGGCGAAGGATCTGAAGTGGCAGGAGGATCAGCGTCGCGACAAGCAGGCCGCTGCCGCCCAGCAGGCCAAGGACGTCGAGACACAGTCGCGCAGCCTGGCGGCCGAAGCCGCGCGGCCCGACGCCAACCCGACGGACATTGCGGCCAGGGGCCGGAAGCTGGCTGTCCTGACCCTCAAGACGCGCGGGGCCTGGAGCCGGTCCGCTGCCGGGATCGCACTGTCCAGTGACGACGGCAAGGTCGGCGAGTACGTTCGCACCGGTTGGTCGGCGGCTGCCCAGCGCGACGAGCGGCAGGCCGTTGAGCGCCTGGCGGCGACCAACCGCTCCGACACGATCGCCACCGCGGCGCGCACCGCTCTGGACGGGAACGACCCCGCCAAGGTGACGGACTTCCTGGCGAACGGCCAGTACCAGGCCGCCGTCCAGGATCTGCGTGTCCACATAGCAAAGATCATCTCGACCGGCGGGACCGGCGTACAGGAAGCCGGCAGGGCCGCCCTGGGCTCGGGTTCCACCGACAAGTACCGGGAGTTCATCTCCACCGGGCAGTATGCGGCGCGCTACCAGGACGACCGCGTGCGCGCAGCCCAACTGGTTGACAGCGGTACTCCTGAGGTTGCCTCCGCCGCCCGGATCGCGCTCGTCGGCCCGGCTGAAACGCTGCACTCCTTCATTCAGCTCGGTCAGTATCAGGCCCAACGCGAGGACCAACTGGCTGCCACGCACGCCACGCAGATCGAACAGGTGATCGCAGAGGCTTCCCTCGTGGCCGCTGCGGCCCAGCAGAACGCGGCAGAAGCGAGGCAGGCTGCAGCCACGGCGCGAGGTGCAGCTTCCGAAGCAGCCGAATACAGTCGGCAGGCGCAGGTCTCGGCCGCCGACGCTCAGAAGTACTCCGCCCAGGCGGCCCAGTCCGTCAAGGCAGCTGAGGCGTCCTCGGCGAGCGCCGCCCAGTCCGCGAAGACCGCACGCAAGGCTCAGGGCGAGGCCACGGCCGCGGCGAGCCGCGCGATTAACTCCGCCGCCAGCGCGCAATACTCGGCGAACTGGGCCAACGAGTCCGCCGGCACTGCCCGTGCTGCAGCCAGGGACGCGTGGGACTCCGCGATCTCCGCGCATCAGGACCAGGAGGCCGCGGACAAGGCTTACCAGGAGACCTTCGCCAGGTCCGTCGCACTGCAACGGCAGGAGATGGCCGAATGGCTGCAGCTGCAGGACAATCTGCGTAAGGCGGCGGCCCAGGCCCAGCAGGGTCAGCCGCAGAGCCAGCAGGACGACAGCTGGATCCCGTCATGGCTCTCCGGTTCCATCGACTCGGCCTGGAACATGGCGAAGCCCTTTTTCAACAAGGACATTTGGATCGGTGCGGGTGAGACCGCCCTCGGAGCGACCATGATCGGATTTGGAGCAACCGAGGATCTCGCTGGCGGCGCTATTTGCATGACCGGGGTCGGGTGCCTGGCTGGCGCACCGGCCATCGCCATGGGTACTGCGATTATCGTCGGTGGCGGTGTCGTTGGCGCGGACGGGATTGACCGTTTCAACAACGGGATCAAGACCGCTCTGCGAGAGGCGAGGGACAGCGGGGGCGCCAGTCGCGGGGCTTCCCGTCCCATCGACGAGTCAGAGAAGATCTTCAGCGCAGAGGAGCGCAAGGTCGCGGACAAACTTGCGGCGGAGGGTCGTCACGTCAAGGCGATCAAGGAGTCGACGGTCGAGGGACAGAAGACCTTCGACGCCCTGGTCGACGGAGTCCCGACGGAGTTCAAGAATCTCAGGCCCGGAGCCACCTCCAGCACTGTCAAGAACCAGCTGAACGAGGCGAAGAAACAAGCTAGCGATGCGATCGTCGACGGCCGCGGTACCGGACTCGACGAGGCGGGTGCTCGTGAGGGGGTCGAGAAGTTCCTGTCGAAGAACCCCCCAGGAAGGATGAACACGATCCGTGTCATTGGCGACAACTTCGACATCACGTGGCCCTAGGATTCCGACTGTGAGTACCCGACATTACATTTTTGTCCAACCAGCCAGTCCTGATGCTGACCTGGTGGCCGACATCGGTGCCGCCTGTGGAAGCGAACTGCGCCGAATCGACCACGAGTTCGTGGATTACGCCACGAAGGTCGCCGACAAGACCTTCGTGGAACTGGAGCTTTCGCACGAGTACGAGGAGGACCAAGGCATTCCCTTCGAGCGGTTCCAGGCCGTTGCAGTGGTGCGGGACCTTGACAGGGACATGGGGCGCCAGCTGGACGTTGCACGCAGGATCGTGCGCAATCTCGCGGACACCGGGCAGTACTGGGTGGTCCTGGTGTATGAACTGCAGCAATACGTCGAATCGGCAGCACCAAGCAGGGTCGGATCCCAGATCTGGCCTCCGCCGGTGAATCATCGATAGGTCATGCTCCGGCGGGGGGGGGGGGGGGCGCTCCCCCCCCGCCCCCCCCACACAAACACAAGGACACCAAAAAAAGCCGCACGCCCGGGGGCGGAAGGAGATC
>NZ_JBHWGD010000080.1:3373-16373 GCF_042733235.1 Kitasatospora sp. NPDC059722 | reverse complement strand
TTTTATTTTTTTTTTGTTTGGGGGGGGGGGGGGGGGGGGTACCGCGTGGGGGGGCCCCCCCCCCACCGGCATACGTCTCCCTACTGCGAGCCGGACCGCGTGGCCGAAGATCCTCGATTTCTGCAGAACTGAAGGGCTGAAGCCCTGCTCGGCTTGATGTTCGTCACCCCCGGCCACGCCCCGAGCGCGCGGCCGGGGCGCGCTCAGGGGGCCTTCCTGAAGGCCTTGATGTCGAGGTGGTCAGGGAACAGGTGTCCCTGACCTCGACCCGCCGCAGCCCGGGGCAAATGGTGGCAGGGTGTGACGCACCGGCTGGAAAGTGTCCTAGTACAGATATTCGGGGGCGGTCCGGGCTTCTCAACTCCCCTCGGGCGGTGCCAGATTGACTGCCTTCCGGCGGCTGGGGGTCTCGTCCCGGCCGGCCGGGGTCCTGGTCGTCGTCGAATGGGGAGACATGACTGCACCTGCCGTGACCGCCGCGCCCGTTCACCGTGCCGGGCGGGCTCCCGGGGCGGTTCCGTTGCTCGGGCACGTTCCGGCGCTGTTCCGTGATCCGCTGCCGTTCCTGCGCTCGCTGCCCGCGCACGGGGACCTCGTCGAGCTGCTGCTCGGGCCGCAGCGGGCGGTGATGGTGTGCACGCCGGAGCTGTTCCAGCACGTGCTCACCGACAGCCGGCACTTCGACAAGGGCGGGCCGCTCTTCGACAAGCTGCGGCCCTTCCTCGGGGACGGGCTGGGCTCCACGCCGCACGACGTGCACCGGCGCCAGCGCCGTCAACTCCAGCCCGCCTTCCGCGCGGAGGCCTTCGGGCGGTACCTGGGGGTGATGCTGGAGGAGGCCCTCGCCACTGCGGGCGGCTGGTCGGACGGCGCCGTGATCGACGTCGAGCGGCACACCTACCCGCTGATCGCCCGCATCATCACCCGCACGATGTTCTCCGCGGACGGCTCCTCCGCCGCGGTGGCCCGCATCGCCGCCGTCTACCCGGACTTCCACGCGGGCATCGGCCGGCAGATGCGCTACCCGTTCGCCCTGCTCGACCGGCTGCCGACACCGGGCAACCGCCGCTTCCGCCACGCCTGCCGCACGGTGAGCCGGGAGGTCGACGGCGCCGTCGCCGCCCGCCGGAGCGCCGGCGACGGCACGCAGGACGACCTCCTGGCCCTCATGATCGGCGAGGGGCTGACCGACCGCGAGATGCGCGACCAGGTCGTCACCATGCTCACCGGCGGCATCGGCACCTCCGCCTCCGCGCTCGGCTGGGCCCTGCACTTCCTGTCCCGGGACGAGGAGTTGGCCGACGCCGTCGCCCGCGAGGCCCGCGCCGTCCTGCCCGTGCGCGCCGACACCCGCGCGCTCACCCCCGCCGACGTCGCCCGCCTCGACCTCGCCCACCGCGTGGTGGCCGAGACGCTGCGCTTCTACCCGAGCGCCTGGTTCTACAGCCGCACCGTCACCGCACCCGTCGAACTCGCCGGCGAGCACCTCGCCCCCGGCACCCCCGTCCTGCTCTCCCCGTACCTCCTCCACCACCGCCCCGACCTCTACCCCGACCCCGAACGCTTCGACCCCGGCCGCTGGTCGCCCGAACGCCGCGCCGAACTCCCGCGCCAGGCCTACGTCCCCTTCGGCTACGGCGCCCGCAAGTGCATCGGCGACGTCTACGCCCTCACCGAGATCACCCTGGCCCTCGCCGTCATCGCCTCCCGCTGGCACCTGCGGCCGCGGCCCGGACCCGTCCTGCCGCACCTGCTCGAACCCCGCCCCTGGACCGTGATCCACCCGGCCCCGCTGCGCCTGCGCCTGAGCGCCAGACACTCCTGAACCAGGCCGCAGCGGACCGTCCGAAGGAGACCGACACGGCATGACTCCCGTCCTTCCCGTCCCGCGCGACCTGCGCCTCCTGCCCGACCCCGGCCACGTCCTGTACCGCCTGCCGCCCCGCATGTCCCCCCACCGCCAGGAACTGGAGCGCCTCATCCTGGCGTGGGCCGACCGCTACGGCCTGGTCGACGGCCCGCGCGCCCGCCAGCGCCTCGCCGACACCCACCTCGGCGAACTCATCGCCCGCTGCTACCCGCACCTGCGCGCCGAGCGCCTCGCCCCCCTCGCCGGCTGGTTCACCTGGGCCTTCGTCATCGACGACCTCTACGACGGCCGCGAGTGCGCCAAGGCCGCACGGGCCGCCGGCCACACCCGCACCACCCTGCGGATGCTCGCCGCCCTCCCGATGATCCCTGACGGATCGTCGGCGCGGGGAAACCGGCGGACCGCCCGCGCCCGCAGCATGCCCCCGCTCGCCGCCGAACTCGCCGAGGTGTGGCGCCGCCTGGCCGGCCGCCAGAGCCTCCAGTGGCAGCTGCGGTTCATCGGCCACATGGGCCAGTTCCTCGACGCCTTCCGCTACGAGGCGGCCAACCGCGAGCGCCGGCACGTCCCCGCCCTCAGCGGCTACACCCAGCTGCGCCGCGCCTCCGGCGGCATCACCCCCTCCCTGGACCTGCTGGAGTACGCGGCCGGCCAGGAGGTCCCGGCGCTGCTCCACGAGTCCGAGCAGCTGCGCACGATGGTCAACAAGGCGGCCGACGTGGTCGTCTGGGTGAACGACGTCCTGTCGCTGCGCAAGGAGCTGGCCGTCGGGGAGGTCACCAACGGCGTGCTGGCGGTGGGCCGCGAGCTGGGCTGCGGGATGCAGGACGCGATCGACCACGTGTACCGCAAGGTCGCCCGGGACGTCGGGGTCTTCCTGCGCGCCGAGGAGTCGCTCACCGCCCTGTGCGGCAGCTGGCACGGGCTGGGCGAGGCCGACCGGGCCGCCGTCGGCACGTTCACCGACGGACTGAAGGCGTGGATGCGCGGCAACCTGGAGTGGGGGTGCAACTCCCGCCGGTACCTGGAGGCCGACACCCTGCGCCTGACGGGACGCCCGGCCCTGCCGGGGCGGGGGGCCCTGCCGAGCCGGCGGCCCCCGGTCTGAGCCCGGTCCACCCACCCCCAAGCAGCCCTATGATCAGGGCAAAAATTTACTTTTCAACCTTAACATCTATGCCTACATGCACGATTTGATCTACGAATCGCAGGTATGTCAGGGTGACTTCGGCGCGCCGTTACCGGAAGGTAACTCGGCGTGCCGTTGTCGCGCGCGGACGCCCCGGGGGAGTGACCCGGCGCCGCGCGGCGCAGCCGGAGACCGCACCCGGGGGAATCTCGTGCGGGCCGGCTCCCGACCTGGAAGACCTGGACGATCTGTTGAGCGGGGAATGGCAATGGGCAATCGCGGCATCGATGTGACGAGCCTGCAGAGCGAACTCGAAGAGCTGTGGCTGCGCCGCGACGAGGTGTCGCTGCAGTCCGCCGAGGCGGTGGCGGCCGTCGACGCCGCGATCGGCCTGCTCGACACCGGCCGCGCGCGGGTGGCCGAGCCGGTGGGCGGCGAGTTCGTCGTGCACGAGTGGCTGAAGAACGCGATCCTGCTGCTCTACAAGCAGGCCGCGCCGCAGCCCTCGCAGTTCGGCCCGTTCCACTGCGCCGACAAGATCCCGCTGAAGAGCACGATCGACGGGGTCCAGGTGTCGCCGGGCGCGGTGATCCGGCGCGGCAGCTTCCAGGAGCCCGGCGTGGTGGTGATGCCCAGCCACATCGGCATCGGCTCCTACGTCGGCGAGGGCACCCTGGTCGACTCCTGGGTCGGCATCGGCTCCTGCGCCCAGATCGGCCGCAACGTCCACCTGTCCGGGGGCGTCGGGCTCGGCGGCATGATCGAACCCCCGATGGCCAAGCCCGTGGTGATCGAGGACGACGCCTTCATCGGCGCCCGCTCGATGGTCTACAGCGGCGCCCGGGTCGGCGAGGGCGCGCTGCTGGGCGCCGGTGCCCTGCTGACCGACACGATCCCCGTCATCGACGCCGCCACCGGCGAGGAGCTGAGCCGCGGCGAGGTGCCGCCGTGGACGGTCGCCGTCCCGGGCAGCCGCCCGCGCGAGTTCGCCGGCGGCACCTTCGGACTGCCCTGCCTGCTGGTGATCAAGCACCTGAAGAAGGGCGAGCGCCACGACAAGGCCAAGCTCAACGACGCCGTGCGCACCCAGCCGCCCGCCGCGCTCAGCCTCTGACCGCTCAGCCTCCGAAGACCTCCAGCCGACCCACTCCGCAAGGACGAAGCCCACCCATGCCCGTCACCGGCATCAGCCCGCTCCTGCTCCGTCACCCCGAACTCCTCGAACTCGAAGCCAGGTTGACCGCCTTCCTGGACACCCACCTGCCCGCACCCGTCCGCGAGGGCGACCCCCGCCCCGACTGGCTCGCCCTGCGTGCCAAGGCTGCCGCCGCCGGACTCACCGGCATCGACATCGAAGCCCCGCACGAACCGGGCGGCGCGACCGGACGCGTGGCCCAGGGCATGGCCATGTTCCTCGCCGGGCAGCGCGACTGCGACGCCCGCGAGATCTTCAGCACCGGCCACGCCGCGATGCCGCTGCGCCACGGCTCGCCCGCGCTCGTGCGCGACACCCGCGAACAGGTCGTCGGCGCGGGCAAGCTGGCCGGCATCGCCTCCAGCGAGCCGCACTCGGGCTCGGACCTGCGGGGCTTCCGGACCGTCCTGGTCGACCACGGCGACCACTACACGCTCTCCGGCTCCAAGGGCCTGATCAGCCGGGTCGAGGAGGCGTACGGCTTCGTCGTCTTCGCCAAACTCGTCGACCGCGCCGACCTGGAGAGCACCGACCTGCGCGACGTGCCGCTGTCCGCCGTGTGGGTCCCGATGGACGCCGCCGGGGTGCTCACCGACACCACCGACCCGATGGGCATGCGCGGCTGGAGCTTCGGCCACCTGCACTTCGTCGACGTCCGCCTGGACAAGGACCGCCTGCTCGGCGCCCCCGGCGACGGCCGCCGGATCTTCGACGCGCACTTCTCCGCCTGGCGCCTGATGATGTCCCTGGTCTGCCTGGGCGCGGCCGCCGCCGCGATCCAGGAGTCCGCGGCCCGCACCCGCGCCCGCACCGTCGCCCGGATGCCGCTCGCCGCGATCCCCTCCGTCGCCGCCCGCCTGGGCACCGCCGCCGCCCAGGTCGAGGCCGCCACCGCGTGGTGCTTCGCCCTGCTGGAGCGCATCGACCAGGGCGAGACCGACGTCGCCGCCTGCTCCGCCGCCAAGGCCCTGGCCACCGACACCGCCTACCGCGCCGTCGACCTCGCCCTCCAACTGCACGGCAGCGAGGGCTACACCAAGCAGACCCCCCAGGAGAAGCGCCTGCGCGACATCCGCGGGCTGCGCATCGCCGACGGACCCAACGACACGCTCTACAGCGTGCTCGCCCACTCCCTGCTCACCGACGAGCACCACACCGTCGACGCGCGCCCCCTCGCCCACCACTGACCCGAGGCGCAGAACACATGCCGACCACCCCGCCCTTCCGCACCGAAGTCGTCGACATCCTCGACGAGTTGGCCACCGACCCCGCCCGCCCGGTCCTGCTCCACCACGGACGCGTCACCACCGCCGGGCAGCTGCGCGACCTCACCCACCGGCTCGCCCGCGCCCTGCGCGCCCGCGGCGTCGACCGCCACCACACCGTCACCCTGCTGACCGGTAACCGGCCCGAGGCGATCGCCGCGCGCTACGCCGCCAACCTGGTCGGCTGCCGCACCGACCAGCTCTACACCCGGCTGCCGGCCGACACCCAGGCCGCCATGGTCCGCGACGTCGAGACCCACACGCTGATCGTCGACCCCGAACACGCCGAGCGCGCCGCCGCGATCACCGCGCGGACCCCCGTCGAGGCCGTCCTCGTCCTGGGCGAAGGCCCCGGCGAAGGCCTCGGCGAAGGCTCCGGCGAGCGCCCCGGCGAAGACTCCGGCGAAGGCCCCGGCGAAAGCGCGGCCGAAAGCGCGACCGGGAGCACCGACCTGCTGGCCCTCGCCGCCGCCGAGAGCGCCGAACCGTTCACCAGCCGCGCCCGCCCCGACGACGTGCGCACCATCCGCCACTCCGGCGGCACCACCGGCCACTCCAAGGGCATCTGCGTCACCTACGGACAGGTCCGCCGCTTCGGCCCCGACCTGCCCGCCGACGACCCGGCCGGCCCGCCGCGCCTGCTGGTGTGCACCACCATCGCCCACGCCGCCGGCCAGCTGACCGACAAGGTGCTGCGGGCCGGCGGCAGCGCGGTGCTCCTCGACGGCTTCGAGCCGGCCGCCGTCCTCGCCGCCATCGAGCACGAACGCATCACCGACGTCTTCCTGATGCCCCCGCTGCTCTACCAACTGCTGGACCACCCGGACTCCGCGCACACCGACACCACCAGCCTGCGCCGCCTCACCTACGGCGGCTGCCAGGCCTCACCGGCCCGCCTGACCGACGCGCTGCGCCGCTTCGGCCCGGTCCTCGTCCAGCTGTACGGGCAGCACGAGGCGGGCATCGTCAGCGTCCTGGACACCGGCGACCACGACCCGGCCCGCCCGCACCTGCTGCACTCGGTGGGCCGGATCGCCCCCGGCTACCGGGTCGCGATCCGCGACGAGCAGGGCCGCGACCTGCCGGCCGGCCGGCACGGCGAGGTGTGCATCGCCTCCGACAGCCTGATGCGGGGCTACTGGAAGCAGCCCGACCTGACCGCCGCCGCCCTCAGGGACGGCTGGCTGCACAGCGGCGACGTCGGCCACCTGGACGACGAGGGCTACCTCTACATCGTCGACCGGCTGAAGGACCTCATCAACACCGGCGCCGGCCACGTCTACACCTCCGAGGTGGAGGACATCCTCAACTCCCACCCCCGGGTGCACCAGAGCGCGGTCTTCGGCGCCCCCGACGCCAACCGGATCGAACGCGTCCACGCCGTCGTCGTCCCCGTGCCCGGCAGCCGCCCCGACCCGCAGGAGCTGCGCGCCCTGGTGCGCACCCGTCGTGGCCCGCTGCACGAGCCGGCCCACGTCACCTTCCTGACCGAGCTGCCGCTCACCGACGCGGGCAAGCCCGACAAGAAGCTCCTGCGCGCGCAGGCGGCCGCAGCCCGGTGACGTGGCGTGGTGGCGCGGCGCGGGTCAGTACCCGATGATCCGCAGGCTGCCGTTGCCGGCGACGTAGAAGGTGTGGGCGTCGGGCCCGACCGCCAGGCCCGTCACGTAGGCGAGGCCGCCGACGCCCTCGCCGGGGACGGGGGCGCCGGCGGCGGTGTCGACGGAGAGGACCGCCGACTGCTGGGCGATGGCGTAGAGCCGGGTGCCGTCCGCGCTCACCGACGGGTTCTCCAGCCGCTGGCCGGGGGCGATGTTCGTGGTCGCGGTGACGGTGTCGGTGGCGGTGTCGACGGTGTAGCCCGTGCCGGTGTCGCCCACCCCGTACAGGCGGGTGCCGTCGGGGGAGAGGGCCAGCGCGACGACGGTGCCGGCGGTGGCGGCGACGGTCCCGGCCACGGCCGGGGGCTCGGCGCCGGTGTCCAGGTGGACCAGGCCCTCGTCGGTGCCGACGTACGCGTCGTCGCCGCAGGCCCGTGCCACGACCGACCCCAGGTAGTGGCCGGGCACCGGCACGGCGGCGGTGTACGCCTGCTGCTGCGGCGAGAACTCCAGGACGCGGGCGCCCTCCTGGGGCGGACGGTGGAAGGCCGCGGGTCCGTCCTGGGTGACGTAGACCCGCGACCCGTCCGGGCTCACCGCCAGCGAGCCGAGGCCCCCGGGGCTGGTGCCGTCGGGGCGCGGCTGGTCGGGGGCGTCCGTGCTGGAGACCAGGGTGTCGGTGGCCGTGTCGACGGTGCCCAGCACGGACAGCGGCACCTTGCGGCTCGTCCCGAACAGCACGTAGGCGCGCGAGCCGTCCGGACTGAGCGTCACCGGCCCGGCGTCGGCCCCGAACCCGGTGGTCAGCGTCACCGTGGCGGTGACGGCCCCGCTCTGGGTGTCGACCACCTTCAGCCTGGCGCCGTGCGTGCCGTCCTTGACCGAGACGTACGCCTTGCGCCCGTCCGGAGTGACCGCCACCGAGACCGGCGACGTACCCAGCTCGACGGTCCGCGGCACACCCCGCACCGGCCCGCCGGAGCCGTCGTCCGTCCCGTCCGCCCCCGCGCTACCGGCCCCGGCCACCACCAGCGCCCCCGCCGCGGCCAGAGCACCCACCCAACGCACCTTCGTCACCCGAGACTTCACAAGACCCTCCCCAAGTCCACACTTCGGAGGGCAAACGCTACGGGACCAACCCGCCGGACAGGGCCCGGTTCTCGGCCATCCTCCGCGCCCGCTGCCACCCCGGCCGCGTCACCCTGGTCAATCGACGTTGAGCGCGCGCAAAGGCGCTGATAGCGTCCGCATGCGCGCGGCCGTTCGGCCCCGAAGCGCTCCATGGGGGGAACCGGAACCATGAGCACCCGGCCGGCGAAGCATGCGCACAACTCATCGACTCGTAGGAGGAATTGACCCATGGCCGTGGCCTGCCCCCAGTGTGCCGCACCGGACGAGTGCGTCCCCGTGCCGCAAGCCCTGGCGGACGTCCGCCTCGACGGGGGAGTGCGGGCGCTGCTGGCCCCGCCGCCCGAGCCGGGGCCGGTCCGCATCCGCATGCACACCGCCGCGATCGTGCTCTTCTCCATCGCCGGGGTTTTCTGCCTGCTCGGCCTCGTCTCCCTGGCGAACTCCACCGAGAACATGGACGGGTACTCGACCGCCTACCAGCTGGGCCGCCGCGTCGGCGTGTTCCTCCTGCCCGGGATCCTGGCGGCCATCGGCCTCGTCGTGCACACCAAGAGCCGCGACAAGCGCACCCGGGCCGCCGAACAGGGCCTGCCGGAGCGGCAGGCGCTGTGGCAGCGCCACATGCGGGTGTGGCAGGCCGGCCGGCTGTGCCGGCGCTGCTGGGTGGCGTTCTTCCCGGCCGGATCGGTGCGCCCGGACGCCCCCGCCTCGGCCGCGATCCCCCTCGCCCACTTCCCGTCCTGGGTCATGGCCGGCGTCGGGCCCCTCACCGTCCCCGGGCAGGCGCAGGGCTGACGCGGCGTCCGGGTAGCGTCCGGGGCATGACGATGACCCAGCGGGTGTGCCTCGCGACGTTCAACGTGCTGCACGGCAGGCCGGTCGGGGCGGACGGCCGCCCGGCGTCCATGCGGGACATGCCCGCTCCCGAGCGGCCGCTGTGCGAGGCCGTCGCCGCGCTGGACGCCGACGTCGTGGCGCTGCAGGAGGTCGACCGGCTCCAGGAGCGCTCCGGCGGCGTCGACCAGGCCGGCGCGGTCGCCCGCGCGGTGGCGGCCGCCCACTGGCGCTACGCCTCCGCGCTCCACGGCCACGCCGTCCTCGGGCGGGGCTGGCTCCTCGACCCGTCCCGCCCCGGGCTGCGCGTGTACGGGCCCGACGACGCGGGCCCGGACGACGGCAGCCCCTCGCACGGCGTAGCACTGCTGTCGCGCCTGCCGGTGCGCGTGTGGCGGGCCGCCCGCCTCGCGCCGGCCCCGGTCGCGGTGCCGCTGCGCATACCCGGCAAGCAGGGCCTCGTCTGGTCCCGCGACCGGCCGCGCGCCGCGCTGGCGGCGGTCGTCGAGGGACGGCGGGGGCCGTTCACGGTGGTGGCCGCGCACCTGTCGACCGTCCCCGGGCAGAACGTGCGCCAGCTGCTGTTCCTGCGCCGCTGGATCGCCGCCCTGCCGCGCCCGCACGTCCTGCTCGGCGACCTCAACCTGGTCGGCGCCATCCCGCGCACCGTCCTGAGCGCCGCCGAACTGCTCGCCGCACCGCGCGACTCCGCTGGACGGAACGGTGCCTGGCGCGACGCCGTCCGCGCGCGGACCTACCCCTCGCACCGCCCGCTGGTGCAGTTCGACCACATCCTGACCAGCGGCGTGGCCGGCACCCCGTACGGCCACGCCTCCCGCAGCGAGGTGTCCGACCACCGGCCCCTGACGGTCGAACTGCCCCTGTGAATCAGCCCAGCAGCGCCCGCGCCCGGTCAGCCAGGCCGTCGGCGCCGCAGCGGGTGGCCAGCTCCAGCCCGCGCGCGAGCGCGTCGCGCGCGCCCGACCCGGTGCCCAGCGCCTCGCCCAGGTCGACCAGCGCCACCGCGTGCTCGTAGCGGGCGGGGGAGCGCTCCAGGTGCCGCACGGCCTGCGCCAGCAGCTCGGCGGCGTCCCCCCGTTCGTGCACCGAGGCACCGAGCCGCAGCGCGCTGCCGATCGCCGAGTCCGTGCCCGACTCCCTGGCCCGGCGCACCGCCTCCCCGGCCAGCGCGCGGGCCCGCTCCGGTTCGTCGCCCGCCACCGCGCGGGCCAGGTGGGCGAGCCACGGCGCCCACACCGTGTTGCGCCACCCGCGCGCGTCCAGGGCCGCGCCGGCGGCGGCCAGCGCCTGTGCCGCCCCCGGCGCGTCGCCCCGGGCCAGCAGCAGCCGGCCGTACAGCGTCGGCGCGTCGGGCAGGACCATCACACTCGGGTACGGCGGGCCGAAGCCGTGCTCGTGCGCGAGCTCCAGGGCCTCGGCCAGCCGCCCGCGCGCGGCCAGCGTCTCGGCCAGCGCCCCGACCGCGTCCCAGTGCAGCGGGATCCCCGGGCCGATCCGCCCGGCGATGCGCAGCGCCCGGCGCAGGTGGTCCTCCGCCTCGGCGAGGGCGCCGCAGCGGAAGCGGAGCATGCCGGTCAGCAGGTGGGCGAAGCCGAGGTGGCCGCCGCTCCACCCGGCGACCTCGTAGGCGCGCACCGCCTCGGTGAACAGCTCCTCGGCCCGGTCGACGCGGTCGGCGTACAGGTAGCTGATGCCGAGGATGCCGGGCAGTTCGAAGCCCCAGGTGGTGTTGGTCCAGCCCAGGCTGGAGGGCAGGCGGCCGTGCGGCAGCGCGGACTCGGCCAGGGCCAGCGCCCGCTCCCGGTCGGCGCCGCGCAGCGTCAGGTCCCAGCAGCGCAGCACGGCCACCGCGTGGGCCAGGCCGTCCTGTTCGAACAGCGACCGCTCGTCGGTGCCGGCATCGCTGTCGGCGTCGGCGTCGGCGTCGGTGAAGGCCAGGCCGACCGTGTCGAGCATCCGCGCGAACTCCGCGAGCCGCTTGGAGCGCCCCGGCCCGTCCTCGTCCACGGACTGGAACACGGCGAACATGAAGTGCGCGACCTCCAGACGCAGCCGCCCCGGCCCCGGCGAGGTCCGCGCGGCCTCCTCCGCGCACACCGCGGCCGCCTCGTCGAGCCGGTTGCTGTGGGCCAGGGCCTGGGCGAGGCGGAACGTCGCGTCCACCCGCGTCCCGGGGTCCAGCCCGTCCGGCTCGGCGAGCGCCAGGCCCAGCTGGTTGACGGTGGTCGCCGGATCGGTGAGCAGGGCCGAGCAGCCGAGCTCGTAGAGCACCGTGGCCCGGTCCTCGTCGGCGGGCGGCTCGCTGATGGCCCGGCGCAGACAGCGCTGGGCGGCCTCCGGCGCGCCGATGGCCAGGTGCTCGCGGGCCGCGCGGCGCAGCTTGGCCACGATGGCGCCGTCGCCCTCGGGCAGCAGCTCCAGCAGGTGCCGGGAGGCCGCCAGCAGGCCGAGGCCCGCGTTCTCCACCTCGACGGCGGCCACCCCGTGCATCCCGGTGCGGGTGGCCGGCGGCATGGACTGGTAGAGCGAGGTCGCCACCAGCGGGTGGACGAACTCCAGCCGCCCGCCCGGCGTGCCGGTCAGCACCCGGTGCCGGCGCAGCTCCCGCACCGATCCGGCGGCGGTGTCCGGGCTCTGGGCGCAGATCGCGGCGGCGAGCTCCGGGCGGATGTCGGTGCCGAGCATCGACGCCGCCCAGGCGAAGCGCAGCGTGGTGGGGCCGAGCTTGTCCAGCCAGTGCCGCAAGGTCATCCCCCGGGCGTTGGCGGCGAGTTCGCGCAGCTGCGCGCTGTTCTCGCCGACCGGGTCGAGCTGCTGGTCGAGGACCTCGCGCAGCAGGGCGGTGGTCTCGTACGGGTTCCCGGCGGTGACCGACCAGACGTCACGGCAGAAGGCGTCCTCCGCCCCGTCGCCCAGGGCCTCGCGCACCAGGTGCGCGACCGAGGCGGGCCGCAGCGGCCGCAGCCGGTGGCACCGGTCGGCCGTGGCGGCCAGCGCGCGCTCCAGGGCGAGGACACCGTCGGGGAACTCGTCACGGCAGGCCAGGACCAGCAGCGCGGGCAGCTCACGGGCGCGCACCGCCACACCCGCCAGCCAGCCCAGCGACTCCGGGTCCGCCCAGTGCAGGTCGTCGACGATCACCGCCACCGGCGGGCGCAGCTGGACGAGCCGGGTGAGCACGAAGTCCAGCCCGTCGCGCACCCCCTGCGGGTCGAGCTGCCCGCCGGGCCGCAGCAGCCCCACCGCCGGGCCCACGATGTCCTCCCACGGCCCCAGCACCCGCGCCCGCTCCCCGTCGGACAGGCCCGCCAGCACGGGCTGCACCAGCTGGCGCACCACGTGGAACGGCTCGTGGCGCCGCTGCTCCCCGCCCCGGGCGAACAGCACGGTGCAGCCCGCGCCCGCCGCCTCGCGCCGGACCTCGGTCAGCACCGCGGTCTTGCCCAGTCCGGCCGCGCCGGTGTACAGCAGCACCTCCCCCGAAGCGCTCCCGCCGGGCCCGCAGTTGCCGCTCCCGTCCCCGGGCCGGGCGAGCGCCCCGATCGCCTGCCCGGCGGACCGCAGCTCGGCCTCGCGCTCGTGCAGCCGGGCCCCCGGCCCGCCGTCCCCGCCACCGTCCCCCGCAGCGGGCAGTCCTTCGGCCACCGTCATCTCCAATTCATGCTGCTAAGGCCATTGTTGACGAGCCGTTAGAGGCTACTGCCGAACGCGCCGCTCCGGTTGTGCCCTTGACAGTGCGGCGACCCTGCGGCCGGTGTCCCGGGGGCCGGTCTCCTTGCGGCCGGTGCCCCGGCCGGTGTCCCGGCGCCGCACACCGGAGCCGGGACGCCCCACCGCCGGGCGCCCGGCCGCCGGCCCCCCCCCCCCGGCGGCCCCCCCCCTGGCGGTGGGTCTTGGGCGACGGCGGGGGAGTTGCCCAGGCGCGCCCCCGATATTTGTCATAACGTGACATAG
>NZ_JBHWGD010000080.1:0-3363 GCF_042733235.1 Kitasatospora sp. NPDC059722 | reverse complement strand
GGGCGGGGGGGGGGGGGGGCGCCCCGGGGCGGGGGCGGCCCCCCCCCCCCCGGCCCGGCCGCCCCCCGCCCGGGGCGCGCCCCCCCCAGGCCCGCCCGGACCTGCGGCCGACACGTTCGAGTGGTCATGAGGGCATCCGCGGTTGACGTCCCTCCGGCGTCCGCAGATTTCGAAGCATCAGTTCCCTTCCGCAGCACTCACCTCGCTGCTCTCCGCCCCACTGGAGGAACGATGCGCAAACTCTGGGCCACGGCGCTCGCGGCCGTGCTGAGCGTGGCACCCTTCGCCGTCGCCCCGACGGCCGCAGCGCCGGTCCCGACGCCGACGCCGGCCGCGGCGCCGGCCGGTGCCGCCCTGGCCCTCACCCCGCCCATGGGCTGGAACGACTGGAACGCCTTCCGCTGCGAGGTCGGCGAGCAGCTCGTCGAGCGGACCGTCGACACGATCGTCGCCACCGGCCTGAAGGCGGCCGGCTACGAGTACGTCAACATCGACGACTGCTGGATGACCCACGAGCGCAGCCCCGACGGGCACCTCGTGCCGGACCCGGTCAAGTTCCCGCACGGCATCGCGGGCGTGGCCGACTACGTCCACGCCAGGGGCCTCAAACTCGGCATCTACGAGAGCGCCGGCGTGGAGACCTGCGCGCACTACCCCGGCAGCCTCGGCCACGAGCAGCAGGACGCGGACTCCTTCGCCTCCTGGGGCGTCGACTACCTGAAGTACGACAGCTGCCCCGGCAACCAGCCGACCCCGGCCCGCGAGCGCTACCGGACGATGGGCGACGCCCTGGCCCGCACCGGCCGTCCCATCGTCTACAGCCTCTGCAACTGGGGCGAACAGGACGTCGCCGACTGGGGCGCCGAGATCGGGCAGCTGTGGCGGACCACCGACGACATCAGACCCACCTACAGCCGGATGCTGGAGATCTTCCACGTCAACGTCCAGCTCGCGGACCGCGCCCGGCCGGGCGCGTGGAACGACCCCGACGCACTGGAGGTCGGCAACGGCATGACGGCCGACGAGGACCGCGCCCACTTCTCGCTCTGGGCCGCCATGGCCGCCCCGCTGCTCGCCGGCACCGACCTGACCAGGGCCACCCCCGGGACCATGGCGATCCTCGGCAACACCGACGTCATCGCCGTGGACCAGGATCCGCTCGGCAAACAGGGCCGGCCGGTCACCATGGCCAACGGCCTCGACGTCCTGGCCAAACCCCTCGCCGACGGCTCCGTGGCCGTCACGCTCTTCAACGAGAACGCCGAACGTGCCGTCATCTCCACGACCGCGTACGCCGTCGGCCTGCCCGCCGCCGACCACTACGTCCTGCGCGACCTCTGGGAACACACCACCGGCGAGACCGCGGACGCCATCGCCGCCGAGGTGCCGGGCCACGGCGCCGTCATGTACCGGATCACCGCGGCGGGGTCCGGCCCGAACCGCTGACCCCACGTCGGCCCTTCCCGACCCCGCGTCAGCCCTTCCCGGCCCCGCGGCGGCGAGTACGCTTGTCCGCCCAGCACGCCGGCCCGGCCCGGGCCGGCGGCCACGTACCGCGGGGGAGGGGCGGCCCATGCCGGAGCAGCCGTCGACGTCGACCGGCACCACGGCACCCGAGCGGACGCTGCACGGGCTGCTGCTCCTGACGGAGGCGGTGGTCGAGCTGTGCCTCGCCCCGCTGGGGCAGGACGTCCCCGTCCTCGGCCTCGACGTCTTCGACCGGCCCGAACCGGGCGCCGGCCGCGGCGACCTGCTCGTCGCCGTCCGCGTCGACCCCCGCTCCGAGCAGGCCCTCACCCTGGTCCGGGCGGCCGGACGCGACGGCGCCGCGGGCGTCGTCTTCCGCGACGAGGGCGCCGGCCCGCCGAACGGCGCGCTGCGTGCCGCCGCGGCCGAGGCCGGGGCGGCACTGCTCTTCCGCCACAGCTGGGTCGACTGGGCGCAGCTGATCGCGGCCCTGCGCGCCGCACTGGAGGTGGCCGGCGAACCGGAGGCCACCACCGTGCCGCTCGGCGACCTGGACGCGCTCGCCGAGGCGCTGGCCCCCCTGGTGGGCGGGGCGGTGACCATCGAGAGCCCGCACTCCCGCGTGCTCGCCTACTCCTCGAACAACAAGGACGTCGACGACATCCGCCGGGACACCATCCTCACCCACCGGGTACCGCCCGACCGGGTCGAGGCGATGCGCAAGAACGGCTTCTTCCACCGGCTGCGCACCACCCCGGGCGCGCTCCACCGCCGCCCGCTCGGGGACGTCCCCGAGCGCGCTGCCATCGCGGTCCGCGCCGGCGAGGAGATCCTCGGCTCGATCTGGGTCGCACCGACCGACCGCCCCCTGCCGCCCACCGTCTCCGACGCCCTCCAGGCCGCCGCCCGCGTCGCCGCCGCCCACCTCCTGCACGACCGGGTGCGCCGCGCCGGACAGCGCGAGCAGGTCCTGGAAGCCGCCCGCGCCCTGCTGGACGGCCGGGGCTCGGCCGACGCGCCGGCCCGCACCGGGCTGCCCCCGGCGCAGCCGTGCGCCGTACTGGCCATCGCCGCCACATCCGAGAGCCCTGACACCGACGGCCGGCTCGCCCGCACAGCGGCCGGACACTGCACGGGACAGGGCCACCACGCGCTCGCCACGGCCTCCCCCGACGGCGCCCGGGTCCTGCTCGGCGGCCTGGACCGGGACCCGCGACGGGCCGCCGCACAGCTCACCCGCCTCGCCGACTCCCTCGCACGGGAACTGTCCCAGGACCCCGCCCACCCCGTGCGCATCGGCATCGGCGAGGTCCGGGACCGACTCGACCTGGCCGCGGAATCCCGCCGCACCGCCGACCTCGCCCTGCGCGCCCTGCTCTTCGCCCGCTCCGCCCAGGCCGCCGCCCGGGCCTTCGCCTCCGTGGCGGACCTGCCCGACGCCGTCGCCCTGCTGCACGCCCTGGACACCCTGCGCGACGCGGCACCGCCGGACAGCTCCGTACAGCGATTGGAGGCACACGCCACCCGCACCGGCGAACACGTGCTGCTCGACACGCTGCGCGCCTACCTGGAGCACTCCCGGGACGGCGCCAAGGCCGCACGCGCCCTCAACGTGCCCGCCGGCACCTTCCGCTACCGCCTGGAGAAGGTGAAGAAGGTCTGCGGCATCGACCTGGACGACCCCGACGCCAGGCTGCTCGCCCACCTGTACCTGCGGCTGACGGATCCCCGGCGCTGAGCCCGCCCCGCCGGTTCCGTCGCACGGCACGGCGAAACCGCCCCCGAACCGTCGCCCCGCACCAAAGGGGCGACCGCCCCCCCCCCCCCCCCCCCCCCCCACACCCCCCCCCCCCCCCCAAACCCCCCCCGGGGCCGCATATACGCCCCCCCGCGCCC
>NZ_JBHWGD010000079.1:0-35709 GCF_042733235.1 Kitasatospora sp. NPDC059722 | reverse complement strand
GGTGGGCTGGGTTTTTTTTATAAGAGACAGGTCGTAAAATCATCCAGCCCCCGGAGCGGCCACCCCCGCAGCCACCCCCGGCACCCCCCACCCACCCGAAAGCCCACCCCGCACCCAAGCCCCGCGCAGCGGAACCCTCAGCCCCGATACCCCGCCATCCGCTCAAGCCGAGCGATCCGCTCCCCCATCGGAGGATGCGTCGAGAACAACCGGGCCCCAGCCTCACCCGGCCGGAACGGACTGGCGATCATCATGTGGCTCGCCGTCTGCAGCTGAGGCTCCGGCGGCAGGGGCAGCCGCCGCGTACCGGCGTCCAGCTTCCGCAGCGCACTGGCCAGCGCCAGCGGATCCCCCGTGATGCGGGCACCGTCCGCGTCGGCCTGGTACTCGCGGGAGCGGCTGACCGCGAGCTGGATCAGCCCGGCCGCCAGCGGTCCGAGGATCATGATCGCGAGCATCCCGAACAGGCCCGGCCCGTCGTCGTCGTCGCTGCGTCCGAAGGGGATCAGCCAGGCGAAGTTCACGAGGAACATCACCACCGAGGCGAGCGCCCCGGCGACCGACGAGATCAGGATGTCCCGGTTGTAGACGTGGCTCAGCTCGTGGCCGAGCACCCCCCGGAGCTCGCGCTCGTCGAGCAGTTGCAGGATGCCGTCCGTGCAGCAGACCGCCGCGTTGCGCGGGTTGCGGCCGGTGGCGAAGGCGTTGGGGGCGGGGGTGGGCGAGATGTAGAGCCGGGGCATCGGCTGGCGGGCGGAGGTGGAGAGCTCCCGGACGATCCGGTAGAGCTGCGGCGCCTCGATCTCGCTGACCGGCCGGGCCCGCATGGCCCGCAGCGCGAGCTTGTCACTGTTCCAGTACGCGTAGGCATTGGTCCCGACGGCGACCAGCAGGGCGATCACGAGGCCGCTCCGGCCGAAGAAGCCGCCGATCACCAGGATCAGCGCCGAGAGGCCGCCGAGCAGGACGGCGGTCCTCAGTCCGTTGTGCCGGCGGTGCACGTCAGGCCCTCCAATGGCGCGGTGGGGAAGCCCTTTCTGCCTCGTCCCTCTTGCCCGGTCAACGGGCGGGGCCGGGGACCTTGTTCCCTTGTGACACAGCCGACAGAGGTGACACCACCCTCACCCCCGAGTGCCCACCCACCTCAGAGCCCGCCCGACGGGTCAGAACAGGCTGCCACCCGCCACCTGGAGCACGAGCTGCGGAGCGACCGACAACACCACGGCGACCGAAGCGGTGAGCCCCAGCGTCGCCGTCAGACTCAACGGAAGCCGACTCTCGACGCCTCCCTCGACGCCTGCACCGACGCCTGCACCGACGCCTCCCTCGACGCCTGCCTCGCCGCCACCGTCGCCGCCGGCCGCGACCGCCGCCGGAGCGAACAACCGGGCCGTCCAGAGCAGGTAGTAGTACAGCGCGACGACGACGTTGACGGCCATGACCACGGCCAGCCAGCCCAGCCCGGCGTCGACGGCCGCCCGGAACACCACGACCTTGCCGAAGAGCCCGATCACGCCCGGCGGCAGCCCGGCCAGGCAGAGCAGGAAGAAGGCCAGGGCGAGCGCCGTCCAGCGGCTCCGCGCGAACAGCCCGCGGAAGTCGTCCACGCTGGTGCCGGCCCGCCGGCCGACCGCCGCGACCACGCCGAACGCACCGAGGTTCACGACCCCGTAGATCAGCGCGTACGCGGCGGCGGCGCCCAGCGGGTCGGCGGCCGTGGGCGCGTAGCCGGCGGCGGCGAGCGGCACCAGCAGGTACCCGGCCTGGCCGACGGAGGACCAGGCGAGCAGCCGGACCGCGCTGTAGCGGGTGTCGAAGCGCTGGCGCAGCGCGCCGACGTTGCCGACGGTCATGGTGACGGCGGCGAGCACCGCGAGCACCAGGCCCCAGGTGTGGGCGTACGGGCGGAACGCCACCGTGGTGGCGAGCGCCAGGCCGGAGAGGCCGGCCGCCTTGCCGACGACCGACAGGTAGCCGGCGACGGGCAGCGGTGCGCCGGTGTAGGTGTCGGGCACCCAGAAGTGGAACGGGACGGCGGCCACCTTGAAGGCGAAGCCGACGAGGGTCAGAACGGCACCGGCCTCGGCCAGCGGCTTGAGCTGCGCGGGGGCGTGCTCCAGGCCCTCGGCGACGGCGCCGAGGTGCAGGCTGCCGCTGGCCGCGTAGACGAAGGAGACGCCGAGCAGCATCACGGCGGTCGCGGTGACGGAGGAGACGAAGAACTTCAGCGCGGCCTCGGCGCCCCGGCCGTCCCGGCGCAGCGCCACCAGCGCGAAGGCGGGCAGCGAGGCGACCTCCAGGGCGACCACCATGGTGGCGAGGTCGCGGGAGGCGGGCAGCAGGGCGGCGCCGGTGGCGCTGGAGAGCAGCAGGAACCAGTACTCGCCGCCGGGCAGCTTCTCGCTCTCCACGGTGTGCGCGGACAGCAGCGCGGCGATCAGCGCGCCGCCGAGGGCGAGCAGCTGGAACACCAGGGCGAAGTGGTCCGCGACGTACGAGCAGCCCGCGTTGTCAGTGGCCCCTGCTACGTTCTGCGCACAGAACGTCGCCCGGGGTGATCCCCCGGTGAGGGGGAGGAGCGAGATGAGCGCGAGGGCGAGTCCGGCCGCGGTGAGGCGGCCGAGCCACTTCTTGTGGCGCTCGGGCAGGAAGAGGTCGGCGACCAGCACCGCGAGGGCGGCCACGGCGGCGATCAGCGGCGGCGCGATCGCGACCCAGTCCACGGACTGGATCAGGCTGCCCGCGTTGGGTACGGCGAGGGAGGTCACAGTGTGCTGCCCCGTGGAGTGAGGTCCGAGTTCGGCGAGCCGGGCTCCGAGCATGTCAGCCACCTCCGAGGAGGTGCTTGACGGCTGGGTCGGAGAGGCCGAGCAGGAGCGCGGGCCAGAGGCCGGCGAGCAGGGTGAGGGCGGCCAGCGGCGTCCAGCTGACGGCCTCGTACGGACGCAGGTCGGCGAGCTCGGCCACCGGCGCGGGCTGCTCGGGGTCACCCATGCAGACGCGCTTGACGACGATCAGCAGGTACGCGGCGGTGAGGAGGGTACCGAGGCCGGCCAGGACCATGTAGGTGACGAAGGCCGGGCGGGACAGGCCCGCCGCCGGGTCGAACGCGCCGAACATGGCGAGCAGCTCGCCCCAGAAGCCGGCCAGCCCGGGCAGGCCGAGGCTGGCGACGGCGGCGAAGGCGAGCAGGGCGCCGATCCGCGGCGCGCGGCCGTAGAGGGCGGCGCCGGTGGTGCCGGACAGGGTGTCGAGGTCGGCCGTGCCGTAGCGGTCCTTGAGCGCTCCGACGAGGAAGAACAGCAGGCCGGTGATCAGACCGTGCGCGATGTTGGCGAACAGCGCGCCGTTCACGCCGACCGGGGTGAGGGAGGCGATGCCCAGCAGGACGAAGCCCATGTGGCCGACGGAGGAGTACGCGATGAGGCGCTTGAGGTCGCCCTTGGAGCCGCGGCGGGCGAGGGCGAGGCAGGCCAGCGAGCCGTAGACGATGCCGACGGCGGCGAACGCGCCCAGGTAGGGGGCGAGCGTCGTGGTGCCGTCGGGCACGACCGGGAGGAGGACGCGGACGAGACCGTAGGTGCCCATCTTCAGCAGCACGCCGGCGAGCAGCACCGAGCCGACCGTCGGGGCGGCGGTGTGCGCGTCGGGGAGCCAGCTGTGCAGCGGCCAGGCCGGGGCCTTGACCGCGAGCCCGATCATGATCGCCAGCGCGGCGGTCACCTGGGTGGTGTGGCTCAGGCCGCTGCCGTGCCCGGCGGCGAGGGCCTGCATGTCGAAGGTGCCCGCCTTGCTGCCGATCAGCAGGAAGCCGAGCAGCATCACGGCCGAGCCGAGCAGCGTGTACAGGATGAACCGGTTGGCGGCCGGCACCTTCGCGCCGCTCCCCCAGCGGGCGATCAGGAAGTACATCGGGATCAGCACGATCTCGAAGGCCATGAAGAAGAGGAGGAGGTCCAGCACCGCGAAGGTGGCGAGCATGCCGACTTCGAGGAGGAGGAACAGCCCGACGAAGGCCCGCGCCGACGGCACGTTGTCCCCGGCCGGCAGCCGCTTCTCCGAGTACAGCGCGCAGAGGAAGGTGAGCAGCGCGGTGAGCACGATCAGCGGCAACGAGACGCCGTCCACGCCGAGGTGGAAGCGCACGTGGATCGCGGGGATCCAGGACACGTCCGTGGTGGCCTGCATCCGGGCGGGCTCGCCGCGGTCGAAGCCGACCGCCAGGGCGAGGCTGAGCAGGAGCACCGCGCCGGTGAGCACCGAGTTCAGCCGCAGCGCGCGCCGGTCGGCGACGCCCGCGTCCGGGCCGAACACCGGCGCCAGGGTGAGGGCTGCACCGAGCAGCGGCAGCGCCAGGAGGGCGATGAGGACCGCGTTCATCGGGGACTCCTACGCGCGACGGTCGGGGGGAGGGACAGGACGGGGAACGGCATCCGCTACACCGCCACCAGGACGGCCAGCAGGACGACGCCGGCGAGCAGCGCGCTGAGGTAGGTCTGCGCGTTGCCGGTCTGCGCGAGCCGGACGGCCCGGCCGAGCAGGTTGGCACCGATCCCGCTGCCCTGCACGTAGCCCTCGACGACCTCGCGGTCGAGGAAGCGGACCAGCCGGGCAGCGGCGGCCACCGGGCGGACGAACAGCGCGGCGTAGAGCCGGTCGACGCCGAAGCCGTGCCGGGCCGGGCCGAACAGCGGGCCGAGCAGGGTGCGCCCGGGGTCGGCGACCAGCACCTCGGTGGCCAGCACCTCGGCGGCCGGGGCCCCGGCCTGCTCGGGCACCCGGCCGGCCGGGGCGGGGCGGCCCGCGCCGAGCCGGGCGGTGGCCGAGCGCCAGGCGCCGTACGCCAGCAGCGCGCCCGCCACGGCGAGCCCGGTGCCGGTGACGGCGGTGACGCCGGAGGGGCGCAGCGAGCCGCCGTCGAGCAGGGCGGGCAGCCAGTCGGAGCGCAGCCCGGCGATGCCGAAGGCCATGGTCGGGACGGCCAGCACCCACAGCGGCCAGCGCATCGCGTGCGGCTCGGCGGTGGCCGGGTCGGCCTCGTCGAGCTCGGGCGAGTAGGGCGCGTCGGCCTCGTGGTCGGCCACGACGGTGGCCCGGTCGGCGACGGCGGGGGCCACCACCTCGGGGGCCGCCGCGGCGGCACCGGCCGGGCTGTGGAACGCGAGCAGGAAGAGCCGGGTGGCGTAGGCGGCGGTGAGCAGCGCGGTCAGCGCCGCCGAGACCAGCACGATCCACCCGGCGGTCTGCGGCACGGCCGAGGCGGGGCCGAGGCCGTTGGTCATCGCCTCGCCGTTGGCGGCGTGCTCGGCGGCGCCGAGGACCGCCTCCTTGCTGAAGAAGCCGGAGAACGGCGGCAGCCCGGTCAGCGCGACCAGGCCGATGCCCATCGTCCAGTAGGCGTCCGGCACCCGCTTGCGCAGCCCGGGGATCCGGGACATCGCGGAGATCGAGTTGGTGTGCGCGGCGTGGATCACCACGC
The DNA here is from genome assembly GCF_042733235.1 of Kitasatospora sp. NPDC059722. Taxonomy (NCBI): domain Bacteria; kingdom Bacillati; phylum Actinomycetota; class Actinomycetes; order Kitasatosporales; family Streptomycetaceae; genus Kitasatospora; species Kitasatospora sp. NPDC059722. Next base: position 30,230 of record NZ_JBHWGD010000079.1, on the reverse strand, counting down.
CGGCGGCCAGGAACAGCAGCGCCTTGAAGGCGCCGTGGCTGACCAGGTGGAACACCGAGGCCTCGCGGTCGCCGCTGGCCAGCGCCCCGGCCATGTAGCCGAGCTGGCCGACGGTCGAGTAGGCGAGCACCCGCTTGAGGTCGTCCTGCGCGAGCGCGCACAGCGCCGAGCCGATCATCGTCACGGCGGCCATGACGGCGAGCACGACGAGCGCCGCGCCCGAGAGCAGGAACACCGGCAGCAGCCGGGCGACGAGGTAGATGCCGGCCGCGACCATGGTGGCGGCGTGGATCAGCGCGGAGACCGGCGTCGGGCCGGCCATCGCGTCCGGGAGCCAGGTGTGCAGCGGGAACTGCGCGCTCTTGCCGGCGACCCCGGCGAGCAGCAGCAGCGCGATCAGCGTCGGGTGGCCGAGCTTCCCGTCGGTGGCGGCGGCCAGCACGTCCGGGATCCGGAAGCTGTGGGCGTCGGCGCCGAGCAGGAAGATCCCGAACAGGAACGGCACGTCGCCGAGCTTGGTGACCAGGAAGGCCTTCAGCGAGGCCGAGCGGGCGTCCGCGCTCTCCCAGTGGTGGCCGATCAGGAAGTACGAGCAGATGCCCATGACCTCCCAGCCGACCAGCAGCACGATCAGGTCGCCCGAGTACACGACGAGGAACATCGCCGCGGTGAAGAGCGAGACCAGCGCCGCGTACGAGGGGTAGCGCGGGTCCTCCTTCAGGTACGCGGTCGAGTAGACCTGGACGCACGTGGCGACCAGACCGACCAGCACGGAGATCAGCGAGCTGAAGCCGTCCAGGTGGAGGGCGAGCGCGATGTCCGGGCCGCCGGTCGGGGTCAGCCGGGTGGCGGCGTCGAGCGCCTGGCCGGTGCCGAGCTGGAGCGCGACCACGAGGGCGAGCACGGCCGAGGCGGCGACCGGGACGATGGCGAGCGGCCGGGCCAGGCCGGGGGCCTTCTTCCCGGCGGCCAGGGTGGCGGCGGCGCCGAGCGCGGGCAGCGCGGGGACGAGGACGGGCAGGGCGAGGTTCATGCGGTGGCCTGGCCCTTCAGCGCCCCGGCGCCGGCCGGCGCCTCCTCGGCGAGCGTCTCGGCCGGGTCGCCGAGCGCGGTGGCCCGGTCGATGTCCGCGGTGCCCCTGGCCCGGAACAGCAGCAGGACGATGGCGAGCCCGAGGCCGATCTCGGCGGCGGCGATCGTGATGGTGAACAGCGTCAGCGCCTGGCCGGCGTGCAGGGAGTCGCGCAGCCAGGCGTCGAAGGCGACGAGGTTCAGGTTGACGGCGTTGAGCATCAGCTCGACGGAGATCAGGACGAGGACGGCGTTGCGCCGGGCGAGCACGCCGTACACGCCGACGCTGAACAGCAGCGCGGCGAGGACGACGGGGTAGGCGAGGTGCATCAGCTCTCCTCCGTCACGGGCGGGGCGGCGGCCTCCGGAGCGGTGCGCGGAGCGGTCGCGGCGACGGTCCCGTTGGACCCGACCGGCCGCCCGGTGCGCAGCCGGCCGGCCCGCGGCGGCGGCACCCGGCGCTTCGAGCCGCGCGACAGCACGATCGCGCCGACGAGTGCCGCCAGCAGCAGCACGGACAGCGCCTCGAAGGGCAGGACCCACGTGCGGAACAGGCTCGCCCCGGTGACGGCGGCCGATCCGCCGCCACCCCCGAGGTCGATCCAGGAGGTGCGGAAGGCGTCCACGACCAGGGTCACGAGCGTTCCGGCGGAGGCCAGCGCGACCGCCAGGGCGACCCAGCGGTTCTTCGAGTCGGCGTCCGGCGAGCGCCCGATCGGCGCCTTCGTGAGCATCAGCCCGAACAGCACCAGGACGATCACCGAGCCGAGGTAGATCAGCACCTGCACCCAGGCGATGAACTCGGCGGTGAGCAGCAGGAACTCGATCGCGAGCCCGCCGAGCGCGACCACCAGCCACAGCGCGGCGTGCACCAGCTGCTTGGTGCTCACGGCGACGACGGCCGAGCCGAGCACGGTGATGCCGACCAGCAGGAAGACGATCTCCACGCCGGTCGGCGACAGGAACGAACGGGAGGCCGGCGCCAGCGGGCCGGTCGCCGCGAGCAGGGCAAGAGCAGTCACTCGGTCTCACCCTTCTCCTCGGGGGCGACGGCCGCCGCGGCGGCCGCGGCCAGCTTGTCCGCCGCCTTGCGCGCGGTGGCGATCTCCTTGGGCTCCTCGGCCGCCGGGTCCAGCGCCGGCGGCGCCGGGACGGTCCACATCCACTCACGGAGCCGGTCCCGTTCGTGGGTCAGCTCCAGGATGTCCGTCTCGGCGTACTCGAACTCCGGCGACCAGAACAGCGCGTCGAACGGGCACACCTCGATGCAGATCCCGCAGTACATGCAGAGCGAGAAGTCGATCGCGAAGCGGTCCAGCACGTTGCGGGTGCGGGCGCGCGCGTTCGGGTCGGCGGCCGGCAGCGTCTCCTTGTGGGAGTCGATGTAGATGCACCAGTCCGGGCACTCGCGCGCGCAGAGCATGCACACCGTGCAGTTCTCCTCCAGCAGCGCGATGACGCCGCGCGAGCGCGGCGGCAGCACCGGCTGCACGTCGGGGTACTGCGCGGTGACGGTCTTCTTCGTCATCGTCCGCAGAGTCACGGCCAACCCCTTGGCGAGGCCGGCACCCGGGAAACTCATGAGATCGCCACCTTGATGATGCCGGTGAGGGCGAGCTGGACGAGGGCGAGCGGGATCAGCACGGTCCACGCGAAGCGCATCAGCTGGTCCTCGCGCAGGCGCGGGTACGTCACCCGCAGCCAGATCACCACGAAGGCCAGCGCGAAGGTCTTCAGCAGGGTCCAGAGCCAGCCGAGCTGGTCCGGCATCGGGCCGTGCCAGCCGCCGAGGAACAGCACGGCGGTCAGCCCGGACACCACGAGGATGCCCACGTACTCGGAGAGCAGGAACAGGGCGAAGCGCAGGCCGGTGTACTCGGTGTACGCGCCGAAGATGATCTCCGAGTCGGCCACCGGCATGTCGAACGGCGGGCGCTGGAGCTCGGCCAGACCGGCCGTGAAGAACACGAACGCACCGATGAGCTGCCACGGGAGCCAGTACCACTGCCAGGAGTCCACGATCCCGGGCAGCGACAGCGTGCCGGCGGCCATCGCCACCGAGGCCGCCGCCAGCACCATCGGCAGCTCGTAGGACATCAGCTGGGCGGCCGTGCGCAGGCCGCCGAGCAGCGAGAACTTGTTCGCCGAGGCCCAGCCGGCCATCAGCTTGCCGATCACGCCGACGCCCATCACGGCCAGCACGAAGAACAGCCCGGCGTCGACCGCCTGGCCGACGAAGCCGTCCGGGCCGACCGGGATCGCCAGCAGCACGAAGAGGTACGGCAGCAGCGAGACGGCGGGCGCCAGCTGGAAGATCCGGCGGTCCGCCCCGGCGGGGACGATGTCCTCCTTCTGCGCGAACTTCACGCCGTCGGCGACGAGCTGCGCCCAGCCGTGGAAGCCGCCGGCGTACATCGGGCCGAGCCGGCCCTGCATGTGCGCCATGACCTTGTGCTCCGTCTGGCCGATGATCAGCGGGACGGTGAGGAAGACGACGAGCGTGGCGACGCAGCGCAGCACCGTGTCGAGCAGGTTCACGTGCCGTCTCCGTCCTGGCCGGCCGGGCGGGCCGACGGGTCGTCCTTCTTCTCCGCCGGGGCCTCGGCGGGCTCCGCCGCCGGCCCCTCCGCAGGTTCCTCGGCAGGCTTCGCGTCGTGGGCGGGCACCGGGTTGTGCCAGGGCGCGTCCGACGACTGCGTCCGCGTGGGGGTGGATCGCTCGGCCTTGGGCTCGTCAGCGGCCTTCGGCGCGTCGGCACCGGGCGCTTCGACCGGCTGGCTGACCGAACCGTCCGACACCGACCGGGTCCGCCGCGGGCGGTCCGCCCGCACGGCCGGAGCCTCACCGGCAGCGCCCTCGGCGACGGCGCCCTCGGCAGCCTCGGCTCCCGCCTGGCTCGCCGAACCGTCCGACACCGACCGGGTCCGCCGCGGGCGGTCCGCCCGCACCGCCGGAGCCTCACTGGCGGCACCGGCAGCACCCGCAGCCGCCGCGGCGGCCCGCGGAGTGCGCGCCGCCGCGCCCGCCGCCCGCGCACCACGCGCGGGCCGCTCGGCGACCGGCGGCAGGGTGCCCTTGAGCGGGCCCCACTCGTTCGGGTCCGGCACGCCGGCCGGCTGCATCTTGCGCCGCGCCGGCCCGTCGCCGTGGTCGGACTCGCCCGGCTCCTTGGCGCCCGGCCAGGCCTTGGCGACGCGGGCCGCGAGCACGAACTCCTTGCGCAGCGGGTGTCCCTCGAAGCCGTCCGGCAGCAGCAGGGTGACGAGGTGCGGGTGCCCGGGGAAGTCGATGCCGAACATCTCGTGGGTCTCGCGCTCGTGCCACGCGGCGCCGGCGTACACCGAGACGGCCGTCGGCAGGGTGGCCTTGTCCCGCGGCACCCGGGTGCGCAGCGCGAGGTGGCGCACCGCGTGTCCCTCGGCCGAGGCCAGGTGGGCGACCACGGAGAAGCCGTCGGCGAGCTCGTCGACGGCGCTCAGCCAGTCGAAGAAGCCCAGGCCGAGCCCGTCACGGGCGGCGGTGAGCGCCTCGATCCAGTGCTCGGCGGGCACGTCGACGGTGATCAGCCCGTACGCCTCGGCGCCGGTCGCCCACTCCCCGACCGACGCCGCGTACTGCTCTGCCGTGGTCACGAGACCCCTCCCTCTGCCGAAGAGCCCGAAGACCCCGAAGGCTCCGCGGAGCCCGAAGACCCCGAGGAGCCCGCGGGCCCCGCCACCAGCGGACGCCGCAGCGCCGACGCGGGCGCGGCGTAGCGGGCGGGCAGCGACTCGGCGGCGATCTTCTCCTGCAGCTTGAGGATGCCCTGGAGCAGCGCCTCGGGCCGCGGCGGGCAGCCGGGCACGTAGACGTCGACCGGGATGATCTGGTCGACGCCCTTGGTCACCGAGTACGAGTCCCAGTACGGACCGCCGGAGTTGGAGCAGGCGCCGAAGGAGATGACGTACTTCGGCTCGGGCATCTGCTCGTAGAGGCGCTTGACGGCGGGCGCCATCTTGTCCGTCACCGTCCCCGAGACGATCATCAGATCGGCCTGCCGGGGGCCGGGCGCGAACGGGATGACACCCATCCGGATGAAGTCGTGCTTGGCCATGGACGCCGCGATGAACTCGATCGCGCAGCAGGCCAGCCCGAAGTTGAAGCACCAGAGGCTGTAGCGGCGGCCCCAGTTGAGCACGACCTTGACCGGGTCCGGCGCGAGCCGGGCCAGCGGGCCGATGCTCCGGCGCTCGACGGCGCCGGGGCGCGACGGGTCCGGGAGGCCGAGCGGGACCGGTCCGCCCGGCGCGGCGTGCGAGTGGTTGTGGGTCATGTCCATTCCAGAACGCCCTTCTTCCAGGCGTAGAGCAGCCCGACCGCGAGGAAGGCGATGAAGAGGAACATCTCGATCAGCGTCCCGGCCCCGTACCCGGCGGTGGCGAACACGGTCGCCCACGGGAACAGGTAGATCGCGTCGACCGCGAAGATCACGTACAGGAAGGCGTACACGTAGTAGCGGATCTGGGTGTGCGCCCAGTCCTCGCCCACCGGGTCCACGCCGCACTCGTAGGCCAGGAGCTTCTCCGGCGAGTACACCACCGGACGCAGCAGCCGGTTGGCGGTGAACGCGACGGTCACGAACAGCACGCCGATGACGGCGAGCAGTCCCATCGCGGCGTACGCGTCGAAGTAGCCGCTGCCGACCGCCGGGTCGGCCGCGACGGCAGCCGCTTGCCGCCACTCCATGCCTTCGCCCTCCACTCGGCCGTGAACCGCCCCTCAAGGCAGTTCTACGTCGCTTCTTTACACGGTCATAACCATGGCCAATGCGTGAGTCTAAGGGGACGGCTCCGCTCCACCCGAACCCAGCCCGCTCCGCAAGACGTCACGTGGACAACCGGTGGACACCCCCGTACCGCCCGGAGCCGTCCGGAGAGGGACGGGGAGGGGCCGGCAGGGGTGGGGATAACCCCCGGCCCAGGAGATGTATCACCCCCATGGCACCACCCGCCCCGTGTTCGGGAAGCTTGGACCACTAGAGCGAGAGGGAGGGTGGATCCTGATGAAGCCCCTGACCCGGCGCGCCGTGGCGGCCGTCAAGGAGCAGGACGCGCGGATGGAGCGCGGCCCGCTGTACGGCGCCCGGATGTGGCGACAGGCCGGGCAGTTGATGCTGAACCTGCCACTGGGCATCGGCGGGTTCGTCTTCGCGGCGGTGATGCTGTCGGTCGGCCTCGGGCTGTCCGTGACGGTGATCGGCCTGCCGGTGCTGGCCGCCGGGCTGGCCGGCTGCCGCGGTCTGGGCGCGCTGGCCCGGCGCCGGGCGCGGTCGGCGCACGGTTCGGAGATCAGTGAGCCGGAGCCGGTGGTCCGGCGCCGCCCGGGCGTCACCGGCTTCGCCATCGCCAACCTGACCGACCTGCTGAACTGGCGCTCGGCGCTGTACAGCGTGCTGCTGCTGCCGTGGGGCATCCTGAGCTTCACCGTCACCCTGGTCAGCGTCGTCGTGCTGTGGCCGGTGCTGCCGTGGGTGATCCGCGCCGAGGCGGCGGTGGACCGGATCCTGGTCGAGGCACTGCTGTTCCCCGGCGCCCTGTCCGAGCGGGTGCGCGAGCTGGAGGAGGACCGCGGCACGGTGGTCGACACCGCCGCCGCCGACCTGCGCCGGATCGAGCGCGACCTGCACGACGGCGCCCAGGCCCGCCTGGTCGCGCTGGCGATGGACCTCGGCATGGCCAAGGAGCGGCTGCGCGAGGTGGAGACCCCGGCGGACATGGCCGCCGCGGCGTCGATGGTCGACAACGCGCACGGCGAGGTGAAGCTGGCCCTGAAGGAGCTGCGCGACCTGGCCCGCGGCATCCACCCGGCGGTGCTCACCGACCGCGGCCTGGACGCGGCGCTGTCCTCGGTGGCCGCCCGCTGCACCGTCCCCGGCGGGGTCCGGGTGAACGTCGAGCTGCGCGGCCCCGACGGCGTGGCCGAGCGCCCGGACTCGGCGGTCGAGGGCATCGCCTACTTCACGGTCAGCGAGCTGCTGACGAACGTCTCCAAGCACTCCGGCGCACGGAGCGCCTCGGTGGAGGTCTGGCGCTCCGACGACCAGCTGATGCTGCTGGTCCAGGACGACGGCCGGGGCGGCGCGACCGCCTATCCGGGCGGCGGCCTGGCCGGGCTGGCCGAGCGGGTCCAGGCGGTGGACGGGGTGTTCCTGGTGGAGAGCCCGGAGGGCGGCCCGACCACCGTCACCGTCGAGCTGCCCTGGCACACCCGGGCCGCCCGCCACTGAACACCCGGGCACACGAAGGCGCCGGCGCCCCGCCGAGGCAGTGACGGGGCGCCGGCGCCGCTCCGGTGCGGCGCGGCCGGACCGCGGAACCCTTGCGCGGTCGTGCGGCCCGGCCGGTGGCCGTACCGGGGTCCGGGGGGCCGGTGCGGCCCTAGGAGGTCGTCTCCAGCGTGCCGAGGGTGACGTCGGCGGTCTGCGCGTTGCCGTCCCGGGTGTACGTCACGGTGGCCTTGCTGCCCGGCGTGAGCGAGGCGAGGGCCGTGGTCAGGGCGTTCAGCGAGTCGACCGCGGCGTCGCCGATCTTGGTGATGACGTCCCCGGGCTGGAGCCCCGCCGAGGCGGCCGGGCCGCCCGCGGTGACCGAGACGATCACCGCGCCGGCCGGCTGGAACTGCTGGTTGAAGCTGGTCCGGGCGGTGACGCCGAGCGCGGCCCGGCCGGAGTTGGTCACCTTGCCCTGCTTGATCAGCTGGTCGGTGATGTTGGTGATGGTGGACGCCGGGATCGCGAAGCCGATGCCGGGCGCGGCGGCGCCGTTGGCCTGCGGCTCGGTGGCCGCGAGGGTGTTGATGCCGATCACCTGGCTGTCCAGGTTGACCAGCGCGCCGCCGCTGTTGCCCGGGTTGATCGCGGCCGAGGTCTGCACCATGTTGCCGATCGTCGCGCCCGGCGATCCGCCGCCCCTGGGCTCGGAGACGGTCCGCCCGGTGGCCGAGACGATGCCCTGGGTGACGCTGCTGGAGAGCCCGAGCGGGCTGCCCATGGCGAGCGTGATCTGGCCCAGCTGGACCTTGCCCGAGTCCCCGAAGGTGGCGGGCTTGAGGCCGCTCGGCGGGCTGCTCAGCTTGATCACCGCGAGGTCGGAGTCGGGGTAGCTGCCGACCAGAGCGGCGTCCAGGGACTTGGTGCTGTTGGCCAGGGTGACGGTGAAGGTGGTGGCGGACCCGACCACGTGGGCGTTGGTGACGATGTCGCCCTTGTCGTCGTAGACGATCCCCGAGCCGAGGCTGTCGCCGGTGGTGATCTGCACCACGGACGGCAGGACGTCGGCGATGACCTTCTGGTAGGCGTCCTGGAGCTGGTTGCCGGTCATGGGCGGGGCCGAGGAGCCCGACGCGGCCGGTGACGGGGCCGCGGAGGACGAGGCCTGGCCCGGGGCCGAAGACTTGGCCGACGACGACGAACCGCTGCTGCACCCGGTCAGCGCCAGCGCGGCGGCCGTCAGGACGGCGACCGCACCGGGGGCGCGCAGCCACCCGCGGAACGCCTTGGGGCCGGTAGGCCGCGGACCGGCCGGGAGGGGACGGTTGTGTTCCTTCTTTCGGCTCACCTTGGCTGCCTCCGATTCGTCACCAGGCCGAGAGCACAGAAATCTTTGTCAGCATTTCACCGATTTGTCCGAATTGCTGGCTGGACTCGCCCGGCCACACCGGTCAAAACGGGACGGCCTAGGATCGGAGCATGACCTGGTTGATCACTGGCGGTGCCGGATACATCGGCGGGCACGTGGTCCGTCAGCTGCTCGACGCGGGCGAGAGCGTGGCCGTCCTGGACGACCTCAGCACCGGCGATCCGAGCCGGCTGCCGGCCGACGTCGCGCTCGTCAAGGGCTCCACGCTGGACCGCGCCGTCGTGTCCGCCGCCATCCGCGAGCACGCGGTGACGGGGATCCTGCACTTCGCCGCGAAGAAGCAGGTGGGCGAGTCGGTCGAGCGCCCGTTCCTCTACTACCGCGAGAACATGCTCGGCCTGCAGACCGTCCTGGAGGCCGCCGCCGACGAGGGCGTGCGGCGCTTCCTGTTCTCCTCCTCGGCCGCCGTCTACGGCATGCCGGACGTCGACCTGGTCACCGAGGCCACCCCCTGCGCGCCGATGAACCCGTACGGCGAGACCAAGCTGGCCGGCGAGTGGCTGGTCGCCGCCGCCGGGCGGGCGCACGGCATGTCGACGATCTCGCTGCGGTACTTCAACGTGGCCGGCTCCGGCACGCCGGAGCTGGCCGACACCGGGGTCTTCAACCTCGTCCCGATGGTCTTCGAGCGCCTCACCACCGGCCGGGCGCCGCGCGTTTTCGGCGCGGACTACCCCACCCCGGACGGCACCTGCGTGCGCGACTACATCCACGTGGCCGACGTCGCGTCGGCCCACGTCGCGGCCGCCCGCCGGCTCGCCGCCGACCCGCCGGGCGACACCGCGCTGGTGCTCAACATCGGCCGCGGCGAGGGCGTCAGCGTCCGCGAGATGCTCGCCCTGATCGGCGAGGTCACCGGGCGGGACACCACCCCGGAGGTGACCCCGCGCCGCCCCGGCGACCCGGCCCGGGTGGTGGCCTCCGCCGACCTGATCGGCCGCGAGCTGGGCTGGCACGCCCGGTACGACGTCGCCGAGATGGTCGCCTCCGCGTGGGAGGGCTGGTGCCACCACCACCCGGAGGCCCGCGACAAGCGTTAGCGGGCGGGCACCGCCGTGCCGTAGAAGGCGTCCAGCGCGTACACGCAGCGGTCCTTGGAGCCGACGAACACCCGGCCGCCGACCGCCACCGGGGAGCCGGTCAGCTCGCCCTTGGTGCCGAGCTCCCAGCGCAGCTGACCGCTCGCCAGGTCCACCGTGTGCAGCGAGTGGTCCCGGCTGCCGAGGTGGACCAGGCCGTCCGCGACCGCCGGGGAGCCGACGATCTCGCCGCGCGCGGTGTAGCGCCAGCGCTCCCGGCCGGTGGCCGCCTCGAAGGCGTACAGCACCTCGCCGCTGCCGACCAGCACCATGCCCTCGCCGACCACGACCGGCTCGGCGCCCTGGCGGCCGCCCGTGGCACCGCGCCAGCGGTCCCGGCCGGTGGCCGCGTCGAGCGCGTACACGGTGCCCAGGTAGTCGGCGACGTAGACGGCGTCCGCGTCCAGCGCGGGCGGGGTGAAGAGCACCACCGGCGCCTCGAAGCGCCACCGCTCGGCGCCGCTCGCCGCGTCCAGGGCGTACACCCGGGTGCCGGCCGTCACGTACAGCACGCCGCCGCGCTCGACGGGGTGCGACGGGACGTCCTCGCCGACCGGGAAGGACCAGCGCAGGCCCGCGCCGCGCGGGTCGACGCAGCGCAGCCGCCCGGCGCCGTAGTAGTACGCGGCGCCGGCCACCAGGACGGGCCCGGACTGCGGGTTCTCGTAGTCCTGCTGGGCGTCGTCGGCGCGCCACAGCTCGGCGCCGGTGGCGGCCGAACGCAGCTGGACGCCGCCGCCGCGCACGCCGCAGCACAGCACGCCGTCGGCGGCGGACAGCGAGTAGACCCAGCCGTCCAGCGAGGTGCGCCAGCGCTCGGTGCCGTCCGCGACGTCCACGGTGTACAGGTGCGGTCCGTCGGCCGCGTGCACCCGGCCGGCGTCCACGGCGAGCGCCCAGGCCACGTCCCGGGTCTTGTAGCGGCGCTGGCCGGAGGCGATGTCCAGCGCGTGCACCTCGAAGCTGGAGACGAACAGGGTGCCGTCGGCGACCACCGGGGTGCCCCAGACGTCGTTGGACATCCGGAACCGCCAGGGCCGCCAGCGCGGCGCCGGAGCCGGGGGCTGGACGGGCGCCGGGAGGGGCGTCCGGGCCGGCGGCGGGGTCGCCCGGCGCACCCACTCGGTCTCGGCCGGCGTGGCACCGGGGCCGGTCTGCTCGTGCTCGGCCCGCGGACCGGGGCCTATCCGCACGGACGCGCCGGGCAGCCGCACCTCGGCGCCGCCGCCGTCGGTGGGCGCCCGGTGCTTGTTGGGCGAGCGGATCTTCTCGGTGGCGATCTCGGCCTCGGACGCCTGGCCCGGCCGGACGTGCACCGGACCGAGCGGCGGCGGGGCGTGGCCGCCCGGGTGCTGGGTGCGCGGGTCCTCGACGCCGGGACGCTGCGTCGGCACGTTCTGGTGCGGCACGCTCTGGTGCGGGACGGGCCCCGGCGGGACGGGGGCCGGCGCCTCGGCCGGGTGCAGCGGCCCGACGCCCTGCGGGGTCACGGGCGGCGCGGGAGGTGCCGGGGGTGCGGGCGGCGCGGCAGGCTGGCGCCGGCCGCGCTTGCGCTCGATCAGCTCCAGCGCGTTGGCCGGGAGCCAGTCCCCGGCCTCGCCGGAGGCGTCGTCCCGGGAGAACAGGTGCGGGGCCAGTTCGGTCTGGATCTGCGCCGGGGTGGGCCGGTGCTCGGGCGAGGGCCGCATGCAGGCGCGGACCAGGTCCATCAGCTCGACCGGCATCCCCGAGTAGTCGGGCTGCTCGCGCAGGAGCTGGAACACCGTCTCGACCGGGTTCGAGCCGCGGAAGGGCGGGTGCCCGGTGGCGCAGAAGACCATCAGCGAGCCGAGCGAGAAGATGTCGCTGGCGCCCTGGACGGTCCGGCTGTCGCGGGCCTGCTCGGGCGACATGTAGGCGGGGGTGCCGACCGCGACGTTGGTCATGGTGAGCCGGGTGCTGGACACCCCGGCGGCGATGCCGAAGTCGATCACCTTCGGGCCGTCCTCGACCACCAGGACGTTCGAGGGCTTCAGGTCGCGGTGGATCAGCCCGGCGGCGTGGATGGACTGCAGCGCCTCGGCGATGCCGGCGACCAGCCAGCGGGTGGCGTCCACCGGCAGCGGGCCGCACTCCTCGACCAGGTCCTCCAGGGAGGGCGCCGGGATGTAGGCGGTCGCCAGCCAGGGCACGCGCGCGTCGGCGTCGGCGTCCACGACGGCCGCCGTGTAGAAGCCGCCGACCGTCTTGGCCGCGGCGATCTCCCGCGCGAAGCGGACCCGGAACAGCTCGTCCTCGGCCAGCTCCCCCCGGACGGTCTTGATGGCCACGCGCCGGCCGGAGGCGGAACGTGCCAGGTAGACCAGGCCCATCCCGCCCGCGCCGAGCCGCCCCAGCACCTCGAAGGGCCCGATCCGCCTCGGATCGTGCGCCGTCAGCTGGTCCACTCCGCTGCCACCTCCCCGTCCAGGCACCCGCCGCGTGGTGCCGGACCCGATTCTCCATGGCCGCCCGGCCCATCTCCAACCTCCCCCGCCCAGGAGCGCCGGGGGCCGCACGGACGGCACCGCCAGGTCAGTGGTCGCGGAACGGCCGGATTCTGACGCCCGCTCCGGCGGGGGCTTGCGCCCGGGCCGTCCGACGGGCTCACCGGCCGCACATCGTCCACGCCGGGTTTCCGTCACGCTCTGTCACCCGACCACCCCTCAGCGGACTCGCCGTCACGCTGTGAGATCGAAAGCACACGGGGGGGCTACATCGGGACGCGGTGAATATCCGTCCGAAGTGGTTCATGCCCCTATAGGAACCCCCGAGCGGAGTAATAGTCGCATCACCGAATCGCGCCAAGATCGTGCCACGGTAAGCTGACGGCATGACAGGACAAGTTCGCACCGTCGACGGTCGCGTCGCCGGGCGACGCGGACAGGAGACGCGGCAGAAGCTGCTCGACTGCCTCCGCGAGATGCTCAGCACGTCGCCCTATCGGGACGTCAAGGTCATCGACGTCGCCCGTATGGCGGGTACCTCCCCCGCGACCTTCTACCAGTACTTCCCGGATGTCGAGGGCGCTGTCCTCGAAATCGCCGAGGAAATGGCCAAGGACGCCGACACCCTCAAAGAGCTGGTGGCCGGAAAGTCCTGGGCAGGGAAGTCCGGACCGACCACTTCGGAAGAACTGGTCGACGGATTCCTCGCCTTCTGGCGCAAGAACGACGCCATTCTCCGAGTGGTCACGCTCGGTGCCGCCGAAGGGGACAAGCGGTTCTTCAAGATCCGCATGACCGTCCTCAACGCGGTCGCCAAGCCGCTCGCGGATGCCGTCCGGGAACTCCAGGCGAAGGGACAGGCCGACAAGTCACTCGATCCCAACGCCGTCTCCGGGGCCCTGGTCTCGCTGCTCGCCTCGGCAGCCGAGCACCAGAAGGCCTTCACCTCCTGGGGCGTCAAGGTCAAGGACCTCAAGCCCAACCTCGCTCCCCTGGTGTACCTGGGCGTCACCGGCAAGAAGGCGCCCAAGTAGACCATCCGCTCATCCGACCATCCGCCCGCGCGCAGCCCCGGCCTCCTGTCCGGGGAACGACGGACGGCGGCCGTGTCCTCGGGGGAGGTCCGCCGACGTACCGCAGCGCGCCAGGGCCAGACATGCCGGTGGGCGGGCACCCCTCACACAGGGTGCCCGCCCACCGGCATGTTCCGCGTCAGGCGCCGGGACGGCGCCGGGGCCGCCTCAGGGGCAGCGGACCACCTGGCCGGCGTAGGCCAGACCGCCGCCGAAGCCGAACAGCAGGACCGGGTCGCCGGGCGACAGCTCGCCGCGCTCGACCAGCTTGGAGAAGGCCAGCGGGATCGACGCGGCCGAGGTGTTGCCGGACTCCACGACGTCCCTGGCCACCACCGCGTCGGTGACGCCGAGCTTGTTGGCGATCGCGTCGATGATCCGCAGGTTCGCCTGGTGCGGCACGAAGCCCTTCAGCTCGGACGGGTCGATCCCGGCCCGCTCGCAGGCCTGTCGGGCGAGCGGGGCGAGCTGGGTGGTGGCCCAGCGGAAGACCGACTGGCCCTGCTGGCTGATCACCGGGTCCCAGCCGGTGATCACCACGGCGTCGCCCTTCTCCGGCTCGGAGCCCCAGACCACCGGGCCGATGCCCGGCTCGGCGCCGTCCTCCTGGGCCTCGACGACCGCGGCGCCGGCGCCGTCGCCGAAGATCACGCAGGTCGAGCGGTCGGTCCAGTCGAGGGTGTCGGACATCCGCTCGGCGCCGATCACCAGCGCCCGGCGGGCCGCGCCGGCCCGGATCGCGTGGTCGGCGGTGGCCAGCGCGTACGAGAAGCCGGAGCAGACCGTGTTGATGTCGTAGGCGGCGGGCGCCCGGACGCCGAGCCGGGCGGCCACGGCGGCGGCCGTGTTGGGGCTGCGCTCGACGGCGGTGCAGGTGGCGACCACGACGAGGTCGATCTCGTCGGCGGTGCGGCCGCTGCGGGCCAGCGCCTTCTGGGCCGCCTCGGTGGCCATGTCGACCAGGGTCTCGCCCTCGGCGATGTGCCGGGTCCTGATCCCCACCCGGGCACGGATCCACTCGTCGGTCGTGTCGACGAGCGTGGCCAGGTCGTCGTTGGAGAGGACCTTGGGGGGCTGGTAGTGACCGAGTGCCACGATGCGCGAACCGCTCATGCTGCCATGCAACCGGGTTACCCGCTGGTCAGCCGGGCACCATCGGCTACAGGATCCGCCCCCGTGAACTGTAGGTAGCCGACAAGGGGCGTTGCGGCACTTGGGGTTCCGCTTGGCCCGCGGCCGGATCGTCCGGTCCCGGGTCAGGCCGCCAGCGAGGTCGCGTCGCCCATCACGATGACCGGGTGGGCGGCCGGATCCAGGGTGCGGATGAGCTGCGCCATCTTGTCCTCGGGGATGGAGACGCAGCCGTGGGTGGGGCCGTCGTGGTCGACGTGGAGCCAGATGCCGCCGCCCTTGGACTTGCCGTCGGGACGGCGCGGGTCGAGCGGGGAGGAGCCGGGGACCCGGTTGTAGTTGATCGCCACGACGTAGTCGAAGGAGCCGGCCAGCTGGTCGCCGAAGAAGCCCGTCCCGGAGACCACGAAGCTCGGGTCCTTGTCGTACGGGAGCTTGCTGCCGGGGTCGGCGTTGCGGCCGCCGGCGTCGGTCAGCGAGAAGACGCCGATCGGGCTGCGCAGGTCGCCCTCGTTGTGGCCGGTGGTCCAGCCGTTCTTGCCGTTGTGGCCCTGCCAGGTCTCGCCGGGCAGCCAGCGGCCCTCCGGGGTCCGGGTCCACAGCGTGACGCTGTTCTTGTCGGTGTCCTTGCCCTGGCCGGTGGCCACCACGACCTGGTTGGTCTGCGTGGGTATCCGGGCCGTGAAGGACGCGCCGAGGCCGGGTATCGCGGCCACCGAGCCGTCGTCGCGGGTCTCGCTCCGGCCGGCCACGGCGGCCTGGTTCTGCCGGTCCGCGGCGGCCTGGGCGGCGGCGGCCGGGGCGGGCCGGTCGGGCGTGCTGACGCCCTCCGGGCCGGGGCCGTCGGCGGTGGTGACGCCGGGCTTGGCGGTGTCCTGGCCGACGGTGTACCAGCCCGCGGCGGCCGCGACCAGCAGCGCGGTGCCGGCCATCACGGCCTTGCCGTGACTCTTCTTCTTCGCCTTGCGGCGGCGGCCCCGGGCGGCCGTCCTGGCGCCCACGGCGGGGGTGGCGGCGGCCTGCGGCGCGGGCTCGGACAGGTAGACCGGCTCGGGCTCGTACGGCGGCTCCGGCGCGTACAGCGGCTCGGGCGTGTAAAGCGACTCGGGCGTGTAAAGCGGCTCGGGCTCGTAAAGCGACGACGCCGCCTCGTACAGCGGCTCGGGCTCGTACAGCGGCTCCGGAGCCTCGTAGGCCTCCGGTGCCTGCGCGTACGGCTGGAACGATTCGCCGTACGCGGCGAAGTACCCGTCAGCCGGCTGCGCGTACGGCTGGTACTGGCCGTACGGGGCCTCGTGGACGGGCTCCTGGTACGGCTCGTAGGAGCCGTACGACGGCTCGTGCGGCTGCTGCGGCACGCCGTGCGCCGGCTCCTGCATCGGCTCGTACGGCGGGTACGCGGTGGCGCGATGTGAACCGGACATGGGGCCGATCCTGCCAAACGGCGTACCCGTTGGTAAACCCGGGGCGTTGTACGGGAGCTGTGAAGACGCCCGTCCCCCGGGCCGGCGGTGCGGCCCGGGGGACGGGAACGTGCAGGTGGGAGCGCGACGGGCGCAGCTCAGAGGCGCATCGCCTGCGGGGTCTCGCGGAGCGTCAGGTCGGGGCCCTCGTACTCGCGGATGACCTCGTAGCGGGTGTTGCGCTCGACCGGGCGGAAGCCGGCGTCGCGGATCAGGCCGAGCAGGTCGTCGCGGCCGAGCTTGTTCGGGGTGCCGAAGTTGTCCGCGTCGTGGGTGATCTTGTACTCGACCACCGAGCCGTCCATGTCGTCCGCGCCGTGGCTGAGCGCCAGCTGGGCGGTGGTGACGCCGTGCATCACCCAGAAGACCTTGACGTGCGGGACGTTGTCGAAGAGCAGCCGGGACACGGCGAAGGTCTTCAGCGCCTCGGCGCCGGTGGCCATCTCGGTGCGCGCCATCAGGCGGTTGCGCACGACGCCGTCCTTGGAGTCGTGGAAGTCGTGCTGGTAGCGCAGCGGGATGAAGACCTGGAAGCCGCCGGTCTCGTCCTGCAGCTCGCGCAGCCGCAGCACGTGGTCGACGCGGTGGCGGGGCTCCTCGATGTGCCCGTACAGCATGGTGCAGGGCGTCTTGAGGCCCTTGGAGTGCGCCAGCCGGTGGATCCGCGACCAGTCCTCCCAGTGGGTGTCGTGGTCGACGATGTGCCGGCGGACCTCCCAGTCGAAGATCTCCGCGCCGCCACCGGTCAGCGACTCCAGGCCGGCGTCGATCAGCTCGTCGAGGATCTCGTCCGCGGACAGGCCGCTGATCTTCTCGAACCAGTGGATCTCGGTGGCGGTGAAGGCCTTCAGCGAGACGTTCGGCAGGGCCGCCTTCAGCTCCCGCAGCGAGCGCGGGTAGTAGCGCCAGGGCAGGGTCGGGTGCAGGCCGTTGACGATGTGCAGCTCGGTGAGGGACTCGACCTCCATCGCCTTGGCGAGGCGGACGGCCTCCTCGATGCGCATCGTGTACGCGTCCTTCTCGCCCGGCTTGCGCTGGAACGAGCAGTAGGCGCAGGACGCGCTGCACACGTTGGTCATGTTGAGGTGGCGGTTGACGTTGAAGTGGACGACGTCGCCGTTCTTCCGCGTCCGCACGTGGTGCGCCAGGCCGCCCAGCCAGGCCAGGTCGTCGCTCTCGTAGAGCGCGATCCCGTCCTCGCGGGTCAGCCGCTCACCCGCGTAGACCTTCGCCTCCAGCTCGCGCTTGAGCCCTGCGTCCATGCGGTGACCCGCCTCCTCCGACTTCGATTCCTTGCCGGAACGAGCGTACGCCTATGCCGAGAGCAGCTCCGCGAGCAGTGCCGGTTCGATGTTCCCGCCGCTCACGACGGCCGCGACCGACCGGCCGCCGGTCTGCTCCGCGCGGTGGAAGTAGGCGGCCGGGGCGACCGCGCCGGAGGGTTCGGCGACGAGGCGGCCGCGGCGGGCGAGCAGGGCGACGGTGGCCCGGATCTCGTCCTCCGTGACGGTGACGATGTCGTCCACGTAGGCGGTCAGGTGCTCGTACGGGAGCACCCCGACGGACGGGGTGCGCAGGCCGTCCGCGATGGTGCGGTAGGTGTCGGCGACCGGCCACTCGACCCGGCGGCCGGTGCGCAGGCTCTCCCGCGCGTCCGCCGCGAGCTCCGGCTCGACGCCGACCACCCGGATCTCCGGACGGGTGAGCTTGAGCGCGGCCGCCGTCCCGCCGATCAGGCCGCCGCCGCTGACCGGCACCAGGACGGTGTCCAGTCCGGCCGGGGCGTCCTCGGCGATCTCCAGGCCGACCGTGCCCTGGCCCGCGATGATGTACGGGTCGTCGTACGGCGGCACCCACACGTAGCCGTGCCGCTCGGCCAGTTCGCCGGGCAGGGTGTCCCGCTCCCCCGGCGGCACGAGGATCACCTCGGCGCCGAACCCGCGGGTGGCCTCCACCTTGACGGCGGGCGAGGTGTCCGGCATGACGATGACGGCCTTGATCCCCAGCAGCCCGGCCGCGTACGCGACCGCCTGCGCGTGGTTGCCGCTCGACTGCGCGACCACCCCGCGGGCCCGCTCGTCGTCGGTGAGCACGGCCAGCCGGTTGTAGGCGCCGCGGGTCTTGAAGGCACCGGTCGGCTGGAGGTTCTCCGGCTTCAGCCAGAGGCGGCGCTCGCCCTCGGCCGCCCACGGGGCGGGGACCAGCGGGGTGCGCACCGCGACCCCCGCGATCCGCTCCCGGGCCGCGTGCAGCTCCTCCAGACCGACCAGTGCCATGACGTCACTCTCCTTCGGGAGGGAGATCGCTCACCCGGTTCTCCCACTTGGTGGAGAGTACGACGGTGGTGCGGGTGCGGGCCACGCCCTTCGTGCCCGAGATCCGCTTCACCACCGACTCCAGGCCGGCCACGTCGGCCACCCGGACCTTGAGCATGTAGGAGTCGTCACCCGCGATGAACCAGCAGTCCTCGACCTCGTTGAGGTCCTTCAGCCGGAACGCGACGTCCTCGTGGTCGGCCGCGTCGGTCAGCTGGAGACCGATCAGGGCCGTGACGCCGAAGCCGAGCGAGGCCGGGTTGACCGTCGCGCGGTAGCCGGTGATGACACCGGCCTGCTCCAGGCGGTTGATGCGGTCCGTGACGCTCGGGCCGGAGAGTCCGACCAACCGGCCCAGCTCGGCGTAGGACGCACGGCCGTTCTCCCGGAGCGCCTGGATGAGCTGTCTGTCCACCGTGTCCATATACCGTCCGCGTCCTTCCGAACCTCACCAGACCCACAGATCATTATCCGGATTCAAAGGCGCCGTGCAGGGACCAACCCGGATATCGCAGAGAACATACTCTCCCGGCCCCGGCTTCCTCACTCCCCCTCAGCCGTCGCCGGTGCGCCGCCGCCGCTCCGGCGCGCCGCCGCGCCCAACTCCCCTTCCCAGCGCAGGTACAGGGAATGCGGCACGCCGACGGCGTCCAGCACCCGGCCGGCGACGAAATCGACGAGTTCGCGCACGGTGGAGCCGCCCGCGTAGAAACCGGGCGACGCGGGGAGCACGACCGCGCCCTGCGCGTCCAGTTCCACCAAGTGCTTCAACGTCACCCCGTTGAGTGGCGTCTCGCGGACGCACACGACCAGCGGGCGGCGCTCCTTGAGGGTGACGCTGGCCACCCGCTGGAGCAGGTCCTTGCTCAGGCCGAGCGCGATCCCGGCCACCGCGCCGGTGGTCGCGGGGACGACCAGCATGCCCTTGGCCGGGTAGGAGCCGCTGGACGGGCCGGCCGCGAAGTCCCCCGCGGACCAGTAGCGGACGTCGTCCAGGCCCTCGTCACCGCCCAGCCACTCGGCGAGGTCGGTGCGCCAGTGGGCGTCCCGGAAGGAGATGCCGGTCTCGTCCAGGATGGTGAGCCGGGCGGCCCGGCTGACGACCAGGTCGACGGACTCCCCGGCCGCGAGCAGCGCACGGATCACGGACGCGGCGTACGGCGTCCCGGACGCACCCGAGACCCCGACCACCCACGGTTGACGCTTCACTGTTCCCATGGGCCATTTCTATCCGGCCCCACCCGGCGTGGCCGCATCCGCGCGTCCCCCTGCGAGGATGAGGCCATGGCAGCGACCCTCGTCGACCTCACCCACCAGGTGACCACCGCGATGCCGGTCTACCCCGGCGATCCGGCGGTCGTGCTGGAGCCCGCGCTCACCACCGCGACCGCCGGGGTGAACGTGCTGGCCCTGCACCTCGGTTCGCAGTCCGGGACGCACGTGGACGCCCCGTACCACGTGGACGTGACCTGGCCGACGCTCGACGGGCTCCCGCTGGAGCGCTTCACGGGCCCCGCGGTGGTCGCCGACCTGCGCGGGCTGGAGCCCCGGGCGGCCGTCACGCCCGAGCTGCTCGCGCCCGCGCTGGAGCGGGCGGGCGAGGGGACCGTCCTGCTGCTGGCCACCGGCTGGGCGCGGCACTGGGCCACCGACGCGTACTTCGCGCACCCGAGCCTGACCCCCGACGCGGCCGAGGCGATCGTCGCGGCCGGGGTCCGCACGGTCGGCGTGGACGCGCTGAGCGTCGACCCCACCCCCGACCCGGGGCCGGGCGACCCGGCGGTGGCCGCGTTGCTCGCCGACCTCACCGACGAGCACGACCACCCGGCCGCCGACGAGCCGACCCTGGCCGCGCACCGGGTGCTGCTGGGGGCGCCCGGCGGTGGGGTGATCGCGGAGAACCTGACCGACCTGCGGGCCCTGCTGGACGCCCAGGAGGCCGGACTGCCGGTGGAGGTCTCGCTGTTCCCGCTGCGGCTGGTCGCGGCGGACGGCGCACCGGTCCGGGCGGTGGCCCGCCTGGGGTGACCCCGGTGGGCGCGGGAACGGGTCGCGCCCGCGCCCTTTTCCGGGCCGGTCCGGGAGCGTCCGGTTCCGGCCAACTGCCCAGCCAGACTTGGTCTAGACCATCCCCCGGACCCGCCGGTACGCTGTCCGCCCATGGCAGAGATCATCGGAGTGATCGAGCGACTCTGGCGCTACCCCGTGAAGTCCACCGGCGGCGAGCGGCTCGACTCCGTCGAGGTGGAGCGGCGCGGCCTGGCCGGCGACCGCCTCTACGCCGTCCGCGACGCGGCCGGCAGGTTCGGCTCGGGCAAGAACACCCGCCGCTTCCGGCGGATGGACGGCCTGCTCCGGCTCTCCTCCAGGCTCGGCCACCGGCTCGACGGCCCCGAGCTGTTCGACCCGCTCGGGCGCCCGGTCGCCGACCCGACCGCCTTCCTGCGCGCCTACCTCCAGCGCGAGGACGTCGAACTCGCCCGCGAGGACGCCGTCTCGCACTTCGACCAGCTGCCGGTGAGCGTGATCACCACCGCCACCCTCGACTGGGCCCGCGAGGCCGCCCCGCTCACCGTCGTCGACGAACGCCGGTTCCGGCCCAACATCGTGCTGCGCACCCCGCCCGGCACCCCGCCGTTCGTCGAGGACACCTGGTTCGGCCGCGAGGGCCGCACCGAAGCCCCGGACGGCGCCCGGCTCGCCTTCGTCCGCTCCAGCGAGCGCTGCGCCATGACCTCCGCCGCCCAGCCGGGGCTCCCGCACGCGCCGGAGCTGCTCAAGGCCGTCGTGGCCGCCCACGACGGCCGGCTCGACGCCCTCGCGGAGGTCGCCGCGCCGGGCCGGCTGCGCGTGGGCGACCGGCTGACGCTCGCTTGATCCATCGCAATGGAGCACGCAGGTCAATGACTTGCCGATGCGTCAGCCACGGATCAGGCACACCGGATGCCCCGCCGGATCCGCGAAGACCCGCCAGCCGCCGGCGTCGTGCAGACGGACGGCGCCGAGCGCGAGCACCGCGCGCTCGGCGGCGTCCAGGTCCTCGACGTCGACGTCCAGGTGCGCCTGCTGGGGGTGCTCCGGATCCGGCCAGCGGGGCGGGCGGTGGTCGGCGACGCGCTGGAAGCAGAGCACCGCGCCGCCGTCCAGGTGCAGCGTGGACCAGCCGTCGCCGAGTGCCCAGCGCGGATCCGGCCGGTCGACCTCGCCGCCCAGCAGGCCCGCGTAGAAGCGGGCCAGCGCGGCCGGTTCCAGGCAGTCGAGCACCAGGCACTGCAGTTTGCCGATCACGGCCTTCTCCGTCCTCCGGTGGTTGCGTCCGGGGCCGATTCTCGCCGCCGGACGGGCGGTCCGGAGCTCAGGGCAGCGCGACCGCCCGCAGGTAGGCCTCGGTGAACAGCTCGATGGCCTCGTCCCGCGAGGGCAGCCCGGCGCCGAGCGCGGGTTCGAGGACCGGCCGCAGCAGCACGTGGTTGATCACCGGGCCGAGCAGCAGCTGGACCAGCACCGGCATCGGGAGCGGCCGCAGCCGCCCGGCCTCGACGTGCGGCAGCAGCAGCCGGCCCAGGCCGTCGACCATCCGGGGCAGGTGGGCGGTCATCATCCGCGCGGCCGGGCCGTCCGGACGGCTGAACAGGTCCGCGAAGACCGCGGGGACGATCCGCGGCTCGTGCTCCAGGGCCGCCGCGTACAGCCGGTAGAGCGCCCGCACGGTGTCCGCGAGCTGCTCGGGCGGATCGGCCGCGAGGGCCTCCAGGTCGGGCAGCGGGCCGTGCGCCTCGAACACGGCGGAGAGCAGGCCGTCCCGCCCCTCGAAGACGGCGTGCAGGCTCGGCAGCGAACACCCCGCGCGGTCCGCGACGGCGTCCAGGGTGATCCCGCCCAGGCCGCGCTCGGCCACCAGCCGGGCCGCCGCGTCGACCGCGCGCTCGCGCACCGGGCGCCGCCCGCCCGGGTCGACGCCCGCCTGCCGGACGGCCTCGTCCAGGGCGCCCCGGGAGCCGCCGAGGCGGCGCAGCAGCGTGCTGCGGGAGACGCCGGCGGCCGTCGCGATCGCCGTCAGGGGGACGTCCGCGACGTCCTGGCCGCGCTCCTTCGCCGCCGCCAGCGCCGCGGCCACCAGATCCTTCATGTGGAGCATCGTACTACTTGACACCTGAGACGGTTCCAGAGAGCCTGTTTATGCGAGTTCCACGCAGAGAGTGACCAGCCAGGCACTGAGGGGAGAACTGTCATGAGCGTCGTCATCTCCGGGGGCGGACCGGCCGGCATGATGCTGGGCCTGATGCTGGCCCGGGCCGGCGTCGAGGTGACCGTGCTGGAGAAGCACGGTGACTTCCTGCGCGACTTCCGCGGCGACACCGTCCACGCGTCCACCGTGCGGCTGATGGACGAGCTCGGGCTCGGCCGCGAGTTCGCGAAGCTGCCGCAGAGCCGGCTCGGCAACATGGTGGTGCCGGTGCCCGGAGTGGGCGACGTCGCGCTGAGCGCCTTCGAGAAGCTGCCCGCGCCGTACAACTACATCGCGATGATCCCGCAGTGGGACCTGCTCGACTTCCTCCTCCGGCAGGCGAAGCAGGAGCCCTCGTTCACCGTCCGGATGAACACCGAGGCCACCGGCCTGATCCGGGAGGGCGGCCGGGTCGCCGGGGTGCGCTACCGCACCCGGGACGGCGAGGAGGGCGAGATCCGCGCCGCGCTCACCGTCGCCGCCGACGGCCGGCACTCGGTGCTCCGCCGGGAGGCCGGGCTGGTGCCCGAGGAGTTCCCCGTCCCGTTCGACACCTGGTGGTTCCGGCTGCCCCGGCACCCCGACGAGCAGGGTGTCCCGCCGAACCTCGCGCCCGCGTTCGGGCGCGGCGAGCTGGCGATCAGCCTCACCCGCGAGGACTACTTCCAGATCGCCTACTTCACCGCCAAGGGCTCCGACGCCCGCCTGCGGGCCGAAGGGATCGAGCGTTTCCGCGCCCGGATCGCCCGGCTGATGCCGCGGTACGCGGACCGGGTCGACCAGCTGGCGGGCATGGACGACGTCCACCTGCTCGACGTCCGGCTCAACCGGCTGCACCGCTGGTACGCCGACGGCCTCCTGCTGATCGGCGACGCCGCCCACGCGATGTCCCCCGCCGGCGGGGTGGGCATCAACCTCGCCATCCAGGACGCGGTGGCCACCGCCGCGCTGCTCGCCGAACCGCTGCTGCGCGGGCGCGTCACCGAAGCCGACCTCGCGCGGGTGCAGCGGCGCCGGTGGCTGCCGATGGCGGTGGTCCAGCGCATGCAGCGGCTCCTGCACGAGGTGATGTTCGCCCCGGTCGTGGCCGGCCGCCGGGTCGGCCCGCCCACCCGGCTCGTCCTGCTCGCCCGCTTCGTGCCGGGCTTCCGGCAGATCCCGTCCCGCCTGATCGCCCTCGGCCCGCGCCCGGAGCACGCGCCGGCCTTCGCCCGCCGGGCGTCGGCCTGACCGGTCGGCCGACGGCGGCGGCGCCGAGGGGCTCGAAGTCGCACGGGAGGCGCGCGGCGGACGCCGTGCGCCTCCACGCGTCCATACGCGAGAGGCGCGGGACCGGTCGCGGCCGCGCCGGGGGCGCCGGTCCGGAGGGCGCACGACGGTAGACGATCGCGCATGAACCGGAGATCCGCGCGCATGGGGGGTCTCATCTTCGCCGCATACCGTCGAGACATGACACAGAAGCGAATTGACGGCTCGTCGGACATACTCGTGGTCGGCGCCACCGGAACCGTCGGCCGGCACGTCACCCTGCAGCTGCTCGCCTCCGGAGTGCGCGTCCGGGCGCTGACCCGCCACCCGGACCTGGCCCGGCAGCCCAGGTACGTCCAGGGCGACCTGCTCGACCCGGACAGCCTGGAAGCCGCCGCCACCGGCGCCGACGCCGCCTTCCTGATCTGGCCCTACCCGACGGCCGACGGCGCCGCGGCCGCCGTCGCGGCGATGGCGCGGCACGTCCGCAAGGTGGTCTTCCTCTCCTCCGCCGCCGTCCGGGACGTGCCCGGCCGGGGCTCCGAGTCGCCGGGCCGGCCGGACGCTGCGATCGAGGCCCTGATCGCCGGCAACGGAGTCCGGTACACCTTCCTGCGCCCGCACGGCTTCACCGCCAACACCCTGCGCTGGGCCGAGGAGATCCGCACCGACGCCGCCGTCCGCGGCTTCGGCGGCGGGGCCGGGCTCAACCTGGTCGACGAGCGGGACATCGCCGCCGTCGCCGTGCGGGCCCTCACCGAGGACGGCCACGAGGGCGCCAGGTACGTGCTCACCGGCCCGGAGTCCCCCAGCCAGGAGGAGCAGGTCCGGATCATCGGCGAGGCGGTCGGCCTCCCGGCCCGCTGGGAGGAGCTCCCCCGCGACGCCGCCCGCCTGCGGATGCTCACCGCCGGCTGGCCCCCGGCCATCGTCGACCGCGCCCTCGACTTCATCCACGCCCGCATCGGCGACCCCGAGCCGGTCACCAGCACGGTCGAGGACATCACCGGCCGCCCGCCACGCAGCCTGCGCAACTGGGCCGCCGACCACGCGGCCCTGTTCCGCTGAGCGCGCCCGGGGGCCGCCGGTCAGACCCCGAGCCCCCGGATGACCAGGTCCACCAGGGCGAAGAAGAACAGCGAGATGCCGACGAAGCCGTTGGTCTGGAAGAACGCGCGGTTGAGCTTGGACAGGTCGTTCGGCCGCACGATGGTGTGCTCGTAGACGAACGCGCCGGCCACGACGACCAGGCCGATCCAGAACGCGACGCCGGCGCCGGTGAGGACGCCGAACCAGGCCAGCAGGGCCGTGGTGACGAGGTGGCAGGCGCGGGCGCCCCGGATGGCCGCCGGGATGCCGAAGCGGGCCGGCACCGAGCGCACGCCGCCGTGCCGGTCGGACTGCACGTCCTGGCAGGCGTAGATGAGGTCGAACCCGCCGATCCAGATCCCGACCGCCGCGCCGAGCACGACGGCCTCCCAGGACCAGGTGCCGGTCACCGCGAGCCAGGCGCCCACCGGGCCCATCGCCTGCGCCAGTCCGAGGATCGCCTGCGGGAAGTCGGTGAACCGCTTGCCGTAGGGGTAGACGACCATCGGCACGACGGCCACCGGCGCGAGCGCGAGGCACAGCGGGTTCAGCATGGCCGCGGCGCCCAGGAACACCACCAGGGCGACCGCCGAGCCGGTGTACGCCGTCTTCAGGGAGACGGCGCCGGTGACGAGTTCGCGCCCGGCGGTGCGCGGGTTCCGGGCGTCGATCTCGCGGTCGATGATCCGGTTGGCGGCCATCGCGAAGGTCCGCAGGCCGACCATGCAGACCGTGACGACGAACAGCTGGCCCCAGTGCACCCGCTTGTCGGCGAGGAACATGGCCGTCAGCGCGGCGATGTAGGCGAAGGGCAGGGCGAAGACCGAGTGCTCGATCATCACGAGCCGCAGGAAGGCCGACACACCCCCGCGGGTGCGGGGAGATTCGCCCTGTCCTCCGTTGCCGAGCGTACCGACTCCGGTGCTCACAGCCCGTACTCCTTCCAGCGACGCGACACGAGAGCGGCCGTGGCCGGGTCCGAGGAGACCATCTCGGGCCAGCCGCCGTCGCGGGTGTAGCCCTCCTCGGGGAGCTTGCGGGTCGCGTCGATGCCCGCCTTGCCGCCCCAGAACTGCTGGTAGGAGGCGTGGTCGAGGTGGTCGACCGGGCCCTCGACGACCGTCAGGTCGCGGCTGTAGTCGACGTTCCCGAAGGCCCGCCAGGCGACCTCCTGGTAGTCGTGCACGTCGCAGTCCGCGTCCACCACGATGATCAGCTTGGTCAGCGACATCATGTGCGCGCCCCAGATCGCGTGCATCGTCTTCTGGGCGTGCTTCGGGTACTTCTTGTCGATCGAGACGATCACGCAGTTGTGGAAGCCGCCGGCCTCGGGCAGGTCGTAGTCGACGATGTCCGGGATGATGATCTTCAGCAGCGGCAGGAAGAACCGCTCGGTGAACTTGCCCAGCGGGCCGTCCTCGGTCGGCGGGCGGCCGACCACGATGGACTGCAGGACTGGGCGGCGGCGCATCGTCACGCAGTCGATCTTCAGCGCCGGGAACGGCTCCTGCGGCGTGTAGAAGCCGGTGTGGTCGCCGAACGGCCCCTCGGGGAGCATCTCGCCGGGCTCCAGCCAGCCCTCCAGCACGACCTCGGCGTCGGCCGGCACCTGGAGCGGGACGGTCTTGCAGTCGACCATCCGCACGCGCTCACCGGCGACGAACCCGGCGAACAGGTACTCGTCGATGTCCCCCGGCAGCGGCGCGGTGGCCGCGTACGTGACGGCCGGGGGGCAGCCGAAGGCGATCGCGACCGGCAGGCGCTCGCCGCGCTTGGCGGCCACCGCGTAGTGGTTGCGGCTGTCCTTGTGGATCTGCCAGTGCATGCCGATCGTCCGGCGGTCGTGCCGCTGGAGCCGGTAGAGGCCGAGGTTGCGGATGCCGGTGTCCGGGTCCTTGGTGTGGGTGAGGCCCAGGTTGAAGAAGGAGCCGCCGTCCATCGGCCAGGTGAAGAGCGCGGGCAGCTCGTCCAGGTCGACGTCGTCGCCGGTGAGCACGACCTCCTGCACCGGGGCGTCCTTCACGTGCCGCGGCGGGACGTGCGCCATCGAGGCGAGCTTGCCGAAGGCGTCCCGGAAGCCGGTGAAGCCCTGCGGCAGTTCGGGCTTGAGCAGGCCGGCGATCTTCTCGGAGATGTCGTCCGGTCCCTTGAGGCCGAGCGCCTTGGCCAGGCGCCCCTCGGTGCCGAAGACGTTCATCGCGAGCGGCATCGACGAGCCCTTGACGTTCTCGAACAACAGCGCCGGGCCCTTGGCCTTCTGCACCCGGTCGACGATCTCGCCGATCTCCAGGTGCGGGTCCACCTCCGCCTTGATGCGCTTGAGGTCACCCTCGCGGTCGAGGGCCCGGAGAAACGAGCGGAGATCGTCGTATGCCATGCCAGTCAGTATCCGCCACCCGATAGCCTGGCTTCGTCAAGGGCCCCCGGGGAGGGCCCCAGGACGCAGCCCGCCACACTCGCCGTCGCCGGGGGAGATCGCCGCCGTGCTCAGGATCCTGACCTTCGTCGTTCCGCTCGCCCTGTGGGTGTGGGCCTTCATCGACTGCCTGACCACGCCCGAGGACGAGGTGAAGCACCTGCCCAAGGTGGTGTGGGTGATCATCGTGCTGCTGTTCCCGCTGGTCGGCTCGATCGCCTGGCTCGTGGCGGGCAAGCAGCGCGGCGGCGCGCGGGTCGCCGGCGGCGGGCCGGCCTCCGGCCGTCCGGAGCACGCGGGCCCGCGCGGCGGCCGTCCGCTCGCACCGGACGACGACCCGGAGTTCCTCGCCTCCTTGAAGAAGGACGACAAGGGGCACGAGGACATGCTCAAGCAGTGGGAGGCGGACCTGCGCCGCCGCGAGCGGGAGCTGCGCGGCAAGGACGAGCCGGAGGACGGTTCCAAGGGCTGACCCGGCCCGTTCGGGGGATCGCTCGGACAGCCCACCCGGCAGGCGTCGGGTGGGCTGTGGCGTTTTTGGCGCTTCCCTACGACTTCGGCCCCACTACCACGACTTCCCCCGGTCGTCCCACCAGACTTTAGCGACGCTTGAGCGGGGCCCCAGTCGGCTCGCCTACGCTCCTGGGTGACGGCCCTGACCTGCGCTTTCCTTCATGCTCAGATCATCGGACCATCATCTGTCCGACAACCCCCGGTATTCGAACGGACACCGAGCGCATCGGGTGAGGCCCGGTCGCTTCTGTGCAGGCCTGACAGCCAAACGCTCCCGACCTTGTACGGAATCGACGCCGAAACCAGCGCACGGCCCCTCGTACAGTCATAAGTGAAGAAAGTGATTCGCAGCCGGGGGCACAGCAGACGTTGGCTGTCGGACAGTTCCCTCACCCTTGGAGTGGTTCGAGATGACGGTTGTGCATGAGGCGCCGGTCGGCGGCGAGATCCCGGAGATCCCGGCCGACGCCCGAGGTCGGGTCGCCGAGCTGCACGAACTGCGCGAGAAGGTCCGGCGCGGCCCGAGCGAGAAGGCCACCGAGGCCCAGCACGCGAAGGGCAAGCTGACCGCCCGCGAGCGCATCGACCTGCTCCTGGACGAGGGCTCCTTCCACGAGGTCGAGCCGCTGCGCCGGCACCGCGCCACCGGCTTCGGCCTGGAGGCCAAGAAGCCGCACACCGACGGCGTCGTCGTCGGCTGGGGCACCGTCCACGGCCGGACCGTCTTCACCTACGCGCACGACTTCCGGATCTTCGGCGGCGCCCTGGGCGAGGCCCACGCGCAGAAGATCCACAAGATCATGGACATGGCCATCGCGGCCGGCGCGCCCCTGGTCTCCCTGAACGACGGCGCGGGCGCCCGCATCCAGGAGGGCGTCACCGCGCTCGCCGGCTACGGCGGCATCTTCCAGCGCAACACCAAGGCCTCGGGCGTCATCCCGCAGATCTCCGTCATGCTCGGCCCGTGCGCCGGCGGCGCCGCGTACTCCCCCGCGCTGACCGACTTCGTCTTCATGGTCCGCGAGACCTCGCAGATGTTCATCACCGGCCCGGACGTCGTCCAGGCCGTGACCGGCGAGAAGATCAGCCAGAACGGCCTCGGCGGCGCCGACGTCCACGCGGGCGTGTCCGGCGTGGCGCACTTCATCTACGACGACGAGCAGTCGTGCATCGAGGAGGTCCGCTACCTCCTGTCGCTGCTGCCGCAGAACAACCGCGAGATGCCGCCGTCCGTCCTCAGCGAGGACCCGGTCGCGCGCCGCAACGACAGCCTGCTCGACCTGGTGCCGGCGGACGGCAACCGCCCGTACGACATGCGCAAGGTCATCGAGGAGATCGTCGACCACGGCGAGTACCTGGAGGTCCACGAGCGCTGGGCGACCAACGTCCTGTGCGTCCTGGCCCGGGTCGACGGCCACGTGGTCGGCATCATCGCCAACCAGCCGCAGTCGCTGGCCGGCGTCCTCGACATCAACGCCAGCGAGAAGGCCGCGCGCTTCGTCCAGATGTGCGACGCGTTCAACATCCCGCTGGTCACCCTGCTGGACGTCCCGGGCTTCCTGCCCGGCGTCGACCAGGAGCACGGCGGCATCATCCGCCACGGCGCCAAGCTGCTGTACGCGTACTGCAACGCCACCGTGCCGCGGATCTCGCTGATCCTGCGCAAGGCGTACGGCGGCGCCTACATCGTCATGGACTCCCAGTCCATCGGCGCCGACCTCACCTACGCCTGGCCGACCAACGAGATCGCCGTCATGGGCGCCGAGGGCGCCGCCAACGTGATCTTCCGCCGCGACATCAACGGCGCCGAGGACCCGGACGCCATGCGCGCCCAGAAGATCAAGGAATACAAGAACGAGCTGATGCACCCGTACTACGCGGCCGAGCGCGGCCTCGTGGACGACGTCATCGACCCCGCCGAGACCCGTGAGGTGCTCGCCTCGGCGCTCGCCATGCTCCGCACCAAGCACGCCGACCTGCCCAGCCGCAAGCACGGCAACCCGCCGATGTAGCGGTCGCGGGCCACCGCGTCGCAGCAGCACCCGGAAGACCGCGCGCCCCACGGCGCACGGCACC
Source organism: Kitasatospora sp. NPDC059722 (assembly GCF_042733235.1). NCBI lineage: Bacteria > Bacillati > Actinomycetota > Actinomycetes > Kitasatosporales > Streptomycetaceae > Kitasatospora > Kitasatospora sp. NPDC059722. The sequence continues at coordinate 387 of NZ_JBHWGD010000079.1, read as the reverse complement.
GAGCGAGACCACACACCACAGCCCGGGGGAGAAACCACACACCATGACCGCTTCCGCCGAACCCCTCGTCCGCATCGTCCGCGGCTCCCTCTCCGACGAGGAGCTGGCCGCCCTCACGGCCGTCCTGATGGCGCGCGCCGCCGCCGCGCAGCAGGCCGCCGCCGTCGCGCCGGTCGAGCCGATCGCCAACTGGCAGCGCCTGGAGCGCCGCCCGGCCTACTACTCGCCGGTCAGCTGGCAGCAGGCCGCCTGACGGCCCGCCCCTCCTGACGATTCGCCGCCGACGGCCGGCCGCCCCACCCGGGGGCCGGCCGGCGCGGGGGCGCCGGTCGGTCCCGCCCCGGCGGGGCCGCCCGGCGGAAGCCCCCGGCCGGGCCGCGCGCGGGG
>NZ_JBHWGD010000078.1:23009-37070 GCF_042733235.1 Kitasatospora sp. NPDC059722 | reverse complement strand
ACCCCCCCCCCCCCCCCTCTCCCTGCTGTGGGGGGGGGGGGGTTGGTTTTCTGGTACACCCCCCCCCCCCCCGCCCCCCGGGGGGGGGGCCCCCGGCGCCGCGGCGCCCCGACGCAGCTCGTCGTGGTCCAGGGCTCCCTGGCCGGGACCACCGTCGCGCTGCAGGGCCAGACCATCACCCTGGGCCGGGCGCACGACTCCACCATCGTGCTGGACGACGACTACGCGTCCTCCCGGCATGCCAGGATCTATCCCGACCAGACTGGGCAGTGGACGGTCGAGGATCTAGGCTCCACCAACGGCACCTATCTGGACCGGCAGCGCCTGACCGCGCCGACCCCGCTCCAGCCGGGCATGCCGATCCGTATCGGCAGGACCGTCATCGAACTGCGGAAGTAGTAGCGCATGAGGGACAGCATCCCGTCCATGACCCAGAGGGGGGCACAGGTCGCATGACCCTGGTGCTGCGCTTCGCCGCCGGCTCCCACAAGGGACTGATCCGGGAGGGGAACGAGGACTCCGGCTACGCCGGGCCGCGGCTGCTGGCCGTGGCCGACGGCATGGGCGGCGCCGCGGCCGGCGAGGTCGCGTCCTCCGAGGTGCTCGGCTCCATCGTCCGTCTGGACGAGGACGTGCCGGGCGCCGATCTGCTGACCCTGCTCGGTGACGCCGTCCAGGGCGCCAACGACCGGCTCCGGCAGATGGTCGAGGACGACCCCCAGCTGGAGGGCATGGGCTGCACGCTCACCGCCATGCTCTGGACGGGCCAGCGGATGGGCCTCGTGCACGTCGGCGACTCCCGTGCCTACCTGCTGCGCGACGGGTCGCTGGTGCAGATCACCCAGGACCACACCTGGGTGCAGCGCCTGGTCGACGAGGGCCGGATCACGCCCGAGGAGGCCGAGACCCACCCGCAGCGCTCGCTGCTGATGCGGGCCCTGGACGGCCGCGGCCAGGTCGAGCCCGACCTGTCGATCCGCGAGGTCCGGGCCGGCGACCGCTACCTGATCTGTTCCGACGGCCTCTCCGGCCCGGTCAGCCACCAGACGCTCGAAGCCACCCTCGGCAGCTACTACGCGCCCGAGCAAACCGTGCAGGAGCTGATCCAGCTCGCGCTGCGCGGCGGCGGCCCGGACAACATCACCTGCATCGTGGCGGACGTCATCGACGTCGGCGCCACGGACACCATGAGCGGCCAGTTCAACGACGTCCCGGTGGTGGTCGGCGCGGTCGCCGACGCCCCGCCGTCCTCGGCCGCCACCGACCGTTCCATCGCCGACACCCCGGCCGGCCGCGCCGCCGGCCTCGGCCGCGCGCCCCAGGGCGCCTTCGGCCCCGCCGAGGGCTACGACGGCGGCTACGACGCGTCGGGCGGCTTCGGCCCCGCCGAGGGCTACGAGGGCGAGTACGGCGGCTACAACGGCGCCGAGCCCTCGGTCTACGGCACCGAGGACTTCGACGAGGAGGAGCCGCCGAAGCGCAAGCGCAAGGGGCTCAAGGTCTCGCTGGCCGTCCTGGTCGCCCTCGGCGTGCTCGGCGGCGGCGGGTACTTCGGCTACCAGTGGACCCAGGGCCAGTACTACGTCGGCGCGGAGGACGGACACGTCGCCGTCTACCAGGGCATCAACCAGAACCTGGCCGGCCTGAGCCTCTCCTCGGTGCACACCGAGTACAAGGACATCGCGCTCAAGTACCTGCCGACGGACCAGCAGGCGCACGTCACCAAGACCATCTCGGTGAACAGCCTGAACGACGCCGACGCGACCATCAAGGAGCTCGACGGCTGGGCCAAGCTCTGCAAGAAGGTCAGCGACGCGAAGGCCGGCACCACCGGGCAGCCCGCGGGCACCCAGGCCACCCAGACGACGTACGCCGACCCCGCCGGGTTCGTGGCCGCGCCCGCGCCCACGCCGAGCGAGAAGCCGAGCGAGAAGAACCGCGCCCCCGCGGCCGCGGTGCCCACCCCGACGCCCACCTCCTCGGCCGCCCCGAGCGCTCCGGCCACCCCGCCGCCCGTCACCACCCCCGCACCGGCCCCCGGCGCGGCGGGCGACGTGCCCGGCCTGAGCGACGAGGACCGGCAGCGCGCCGAGTCCTGCCCGAAGCAGTGACCCCCGTGACCCGACATAGGCCCGCCCCCGGCCGGCCCGCCGGCCGGCAGGGAGCGGCCCACCAGTGAGCACCTACGACCTGAGCAGCGGCGCGGGCCGGCCCGGCCGGCGCCGGGGCAACACCACCATCACCCCGCAGGAAGCGCCCAACCGGCGCAACACCGAGCTGGCCCTGCTGGTCTTCGCCGTCCTGCTCCCGGTCCTCGCCTACGCCAACGTGGGCCTCGCCATGGACTCCGAGCTGCCCGGCGGCATGCTCGGCTACGGCCTCGGGATGGGCTCGCTCGCCCTCGTCGCACACCTGCTGGTCCGCCGCTTCGCGCCGTACGCGGACCCGCTGATGCTGCCGCTCGCCACCCTGCTGAACGGGCTCGGCGTGGTCATGATCTGGCGGCTCGACAAGGCGGGCAAGCTGCTCAGCGGCAACTTCAAGGCCGCCGAGAACCAGCTGATGTGGTCCGGCCTCGGCGTCGCGCTGTTCATCGGCGTCATGGTGTTCCTCAAGGACCACCGCGTGCTCCAGCGCTACACCTACATCTCGATGGTCGCGGCCCTCGTCCTGCTCGCCGCGCCGGCGTTCTTCCCGGCCCGCGCGGAGGACTTCGGCGCCAAGATCTGGATCCGGATGGGCGGCTTCTCCATCCAGCCCGGCGAGTTCGCCAAGATCATCCTCACCGTCTTCTTCGCCGGCTACCTGATGGTCAAGCGGGACGCCCTGGCCCTGGCCAGCCGCCGCTTCGCCGGCCTCTACCTGCCGCGCGGGCGCGACCTCGGACCGATCGTGGTGATCTGGCTGCTCAGCCTGCTGATCCTGATCTTCGAGAACGACCTCGGCACGTCCTTCCTGTTCTTCGGCCTGTTCGTGGTGATGCTCTACGTCGCCACCGAGCGCACCAGCTGGATCCTGTTCGGCCTGCTGATGTCGGTCGGCGGCGCGACCGCCGTCGCCATGACCGCCGGCCACGTGAAGACCCGGATCGACGCCTGGATCGACCCGATGGCCGCCTTCGCCCCGCACCCGCCGAAGGGCTCCACCGAGCAGATCGGCCAGTCGCTGATGGCGCTCGGCTCCGGCGGGGTGACCGGCTCCGGCCTCGGCCAGGGGCGGTCCTGGCTGATCAACTTCGCCGCCAAGAGCGACTTCATCCTGGGCTCCTTCGGCGAGGAGCTCGGCCTCGCCGGCCTGATGGCGATCTTCCTGCTCTACGCGCTGCTGGTGCAGCGCGGCCTGCGCACCGCGCTCGCCGCCCGCGACCCGTTCGGCAAGCTGTTCGCCGTCGGCCTCGCCTCCGCCATGGCGCTGCAGGTCTTCGTCGTCGCCGGCGGGGTCACCGGGCTGATCCCGCTGACCGGTATGACCATGCCGTTCCTCGCCCAGGGCGGTTCGTCAGTGGTCGCCAACTGGGCGCTCATCGCGATCCTGCTGAAGATCAGCGACAGCGCCCGCCGACCCGGGGTCGAACCCGCCCCCGCCACCGAGGGCCAGGGAGGACCCGCCAGATGAACAAGCCGATCCGCCGGGTCTCGATCTTCTGCCTCGTGCTGATCCTGGCCCTGATGCTGCGCACCAACTGGGTGCAGGGCGTCCAGGCCGACGCCTGGGCCAGCAACGCCAACAACAAGCGCCAGCAGTTCGACCGCTACGCCCACCCGCGCGGCAACATCGTCGTCGGCGGCCAGCCGGTCACGAAGTCCGACTTCGTCAACGGCCTGCGCTACAAGTACAAGCGCTCCTGGGTCGACGGCCCGATGTACGCCCCGGTCACCGGCTACTCCTCCCAGGTCTACGGCTCCAACGGGCTGGAGAACCTGGAGGACGGCGTCCTCTCCGGCACCGACGACCGGCTGTTCTTCCGCAACACCCTCGACATGCTGACCGGTGAGCAGAAGAAGGGCGGCGACGTCGTCACGACGATCAACGCCAAGGCCCAGAAGGCCGCCTGGGACGGACTCGGCAACAAGAAGGGCGCGGTCGTCGCGCTCGACCCGAAGACCGGCGCGATCCTCGCCCTGGTCTCCACCCCGTCCTACGACCCGGGCACCATCTCCGGCAGCGAGGACTCGGACTCCAAGTCCTGGACGGACCTCAACGCCGACCCGAACAAGCCGATGCTCAACCGGGCGCTGAAGGAGACCTATCCGCCCGGCTCGACCTTCAAGCTGGTCACCGCGACCGCCGCGTTCGAGAACGGCCTGTACCAGAACGTCGACGACGCGACGAGCACGCCGGACCCGTACACCCTGCCGGGCACCGCCACCGTTCTCAAGAACGAGAGCCCGAACGAGAAGTGCGAGAACGCCACCATCAAGTCCGGCCTGGACCAGTCCTGCAACACGGTCTTCGCCAAGATGGGCGCCGACCTCGGCAAGGACAAGATGCGGGCGCAGGCCGAGAAGTTCGGCTTCAACAGCACCGTCGACACCCCGGTCCGCTCCGAGAAGAGCATCTTCCCGAACAGCGCCAGCCTGGACGGCACCGCCCAGGACTCGATCGGCCAGCACGACACCCGCGCCACCCCGCTGCAGATGGCCATGGTCTCCGCGGCCATCGCCAACAACGGCAGCCTGATGACGCCGTACCTGGTCGACCAGGAGCGCTCGGCCTCGCTGACGACCATCTCCAAGCACACCGAGAAGCAGTTCTCCCAGGCCATGAGCCCGGCCACCGCGCAGAAGATGCAGGACCTGATGGTCTCGGTGGTCGAGAACGGCACCGGCACCAACGCCAAGATCCCCGGCATCCAGGTCGGCGGCAAGACCGGCACCGCCCAGCACGGCGAGGACAACGCGGGCCTGCCGTTCGCCTGGTTCACGTCCTGGGCCAAGGCCTCGGACGGCCAGTCGGTCGCGGTCGCGGTCGTGGTCGAGGACGGCTCCCAGAACCGCGACGGCATCAGCGGCGGCCGCCTCGCGGCCCCGATCGCCAAGGCGGTGATGCAGGCCGTGCTCGGCAAGTGACGGGCAGGGCCGCGGGTGAGTGGAATGTCACGATCGGCACCCCCGTTCGGATACCGGTCTGGTATCGGCCTACGGGTGACTCCGGTCCGACGTGGTACGACCGGTAGCGTATCCGCCAGCAGCGGGTGTGCCCGTTGCCGCCCGCGAGGCGGCGCACGACCCGGCCGGAGAACCGGTCGCGGGCCGCGCGGCGTCACCCAGAGCGTGCGGGGACACCTACGTCACAACCTCACCGGCGGGTGAGGGAGAGGGTCGGAACTATGGAAGAGCCTCGTCGCCTCGGCGGCAGGTACGAGCTCGGCGGCGTCCTCGGACGCGGCGGCATGGCCGAGGTGTACCTCGGCCATGACACCCGGCTCGGCCGTTCCGTCGCAGTGAAGACGCTCCGGGCCGACATGGCCCGGGATCCGTCGTTCCAGGCCCGCTTCCGCCGCGAGGCGCAGTCGGCGGCGTCCCTGAACCACCCCGCGATCGTCGCCGTGTACGACACCGGCGAGGACTACATCGACGGCATCTCCATCCCGTACATCGTGATGGAGTACGTCGAGGGGTCCACGCTGCGCGAGCTGCTGCACTCCGGGCGCCGGCTGCTGCCGGAGCGCGCGCTGGAGATGACCATCGGCATCCTGCAGGCGCTGGAGTACTCGCACCGGGCGGGCATCGTCCACCGCGACATCAAGCCCGCCAACGTGATGCTGACCCGGCAGGGCAACGTCAAGGTCATGGACTTCGGCATCGCCCGCGCGATGGGCGACGCCGGGATGACCATGACGCAGACCTCGGCCGTCATCGGCACCGCCCAGTACCTCTCCCCCGAGCAGGCCAAGGGCGAGCAGGTCGACGCCCGGTCCGACCTCTACTCCACCGGCTGCCTGCTGTACGAGCTGCTGACCGTCCGCCCGCCGTTCGTCGGCGACTCCCCGGTGGCCGTGGCCTACCAGCACGTCCGGGAGGAGCCGCAGCCGCCGTCGGTCTTCGACCCCGAGGTGCGCCCCGAGGTCGACGCGATCGTGCTGAAGGCCCTCGCCAAGGAGCGCGACTACCGCTACCAGAGCGCCGACGAGATGCGCGACGACATCGAGCGCTTCCTCGACGGCCTCCCGGTCGCCGCCGCCCAGCAGGCGGCCGCCTACGGCATGGGCGCCGCCGGGTACGGCTACGACCAGAACGGCTACCCGCAGCACGACCCGTACGGCCAGACCAACGTGCTGCCGCAGCAGCCCGGCGGTCCGACCACCGTCCTGCCGCAGGTCGGCCAGCCCGGCTACGGGCAGCAGGGCGGCTACCCGGACGACGGCTACGGCCAGACCTACGCCGGCGCCCCGGCGGGCGGCGGCCACGACGACGGCTACGGCTCCGAGGGCGGCCGGCGCGGGGACCGGCCGAAGAAGAGCAACACCTCCTGGATCGTGCTGGCGGTCGCCGCCGTACTGGTCCTGGTCGGCACCTTCTTCGTCGCCCAGGCGATGTTCAACGGCGGTGGCGGCAGCAAGGAGCCCGCGAAGCTCGCCGCGCCGAGCCTGGTCGGCAAGAGCCTGGCCGACGCGAAGACGGCGGCCGCGCAGGCCGGTCCCAAGCTCGTGGTGACCGAGGGCGACAAGATCGCCTGCCCGGACGCCAACGTGAAGAAGGACCAGGTCTGCACCCAGAACCCGGCGGCCGGCACCCAGGTCGCGGAGAACGGCACGATCACCGTGCAGGTCTCCTCCGGCCCGGCCAAGGCGAACGTCCCGCCGGTGACCGGCAAGACCAAGGACCAGGCGACGCAGGCCCTCAGCGCGGCCGGCTTCACCAACGTCACCACCGAGTACAAGGACGACGACACCGCCCCGCAGGACACCGTCACCGCCCAGGACCCGGCCGCCAACAGCCCGGCCGACCCGAGCGCGCCGATCAAGCTGACGATCTCGCAGGGCAAGAGCAAGATCGCCGTTCCGTCCGTGCTCGGCATGCAGAAGGACGCCGCGGCGGCCCAGCTGCAGGGCGCGGGCTTCCAGGTCGACATGTCGAAGACGGTGGCGACGACCGACCCGACCAAGGTCGACACGGTCGCGTCGCAGACGCCCGCGGCCAACACCAAGGCCCCGGCCAACACGAAGATCCAGCTGGTCGTCTTCAAGGCGCCGGACAAGGCCCAGGTCCCGCCGCTGCAGAACGTCAAGCTGTCGGACGCCGTCAGCCAGCTCCAGAAGCTCGGCCTCGGCTACGCCGTGACCGGCCCGTCGGACCCGAACGCCGTGGTCATCATGACCAACCCGCCGGCCGGCACCATGCTGGACCCGAACACCCAGGTCAACCTGGTCACGAGGCCGGCCGATCCGCCCAAAGGGGGGGACCCCGGCCCCTCACCCTCCAACCCCAAAGGGGGGAACAACCCCTAAGCCCTTCTTCCCCTTCTTCTGAGGGGTCCTGAGGCTTGGTGGGGGTTGTCACGACAGCACCGAGGGCCCGTCGCAGCGACTGCGGCGGGCCCTCGGGCGTTCTCCGGCGGGCAGGAGCGGCTCAGGAGTGCCGCAGCTCGGGCGGCGGGGTCCGCCCGGCGTCCACGGGATCCACCCGGACCAGGCTCCCCCACACCGCCATCCGGTAGCGCGAGGTGTAGACCGGCGTGCAGGTGGTCAGCGTGATGTACCGGCCCGGGGCGGTGTAGCCGGAGCCGGTCGGGACGGGCGCGACGATGCCGGTGTCGTACTTGGACGTCTCCGGCAGGGTGTTGTCGACCTTGTAGACGTACCACTTGTCCTTGGTCTCGACGACGATCGCGTCGCCCCTGCGGACGGCGTCCAGGTCGTGGAACTTGGCGCCGTGGCCGTCCCGGTGCGCGGCCAGCGCGAAGTTGCCGGTCGCGTCCCAGGGCATCGCGGCGCGGTACGGCTGCTCGTACACCCCGGCGACGCCCTCGGCCAGGGTGTCGGTGTCGGCGCCCATCCGGATCAGCACCTGGTAGTCCTTGCCCATCGCCGGGACGTGCAGGAAGCCGACCCCGTCCCCGGCCGCGTAGGCGGGCGCGGCGGCCGTCGCTCCGGGCGTCGGCGAGGGCGTGCCGGTGGGGCCCGCGGCCCAGGCGCTGCGCAGCTTGTCGGAGGCCTCGGACGCCGAGCGGTCCGCCTCGACGTTGGTCCACCAGAGCGAGTAGGCGACGAACAGGCCGAGCACCAGGCCCAGGGTGATCAGTAGCTCGCCGAGGACCCCGAGGACGGCCGGCGCCCGGCCCCTCCCGCGCCGCGCCGGCTCCGGTCCGGGCGCACCGCCCGGACCGGGTTGCGGGAAGGCCTCCACGGCCGTCTCGTCCTGCGTCACCGGTGCTCCCCCTCCGTCGCCTGCGGCCGGGTGGCTACCCGCCCGCGATCGCGGCCGGCTTGCCCTGGCTGCGCGGCCGTTCCTCGGTCATCTTGCCAAACAGGATGAGGCGGAACTTGGAGGTGAACTCCGGGGTGCAGGTGGTGAGGGTGATGTACCGGCCGGGGCCGGTGTAGCCGGAACCGTTCGGGACGGCCTTGATCACGCTGACGTTGCTGGGGGAGGTCTCCGGGATGCCGCCGGTGATCTCGTACGTGTAGTACGCGGTGGCGGTCTCCACCACGACCTGGTCGCCCTTGCCGAGCTTGTTGATGTACCGGAACGGCTCGCCGTGGGTGTTGCGGTGCGCGGCGAGCGCGAAGTTGCCGGCCTTGTCGGCCGGCATGCCGGTGCCGGTGTAGTGGCCGACCAGGCCGTTGTCGAGCACCGCCGACTTGGAGGTGCCCTCGGCGATCGGGAACTTCAGCCCGAGCTTGGGCAGGTAGATGATCGCGAAGCCCTTGCCGGGCTCGAACGTCTCGGGTTTCGCCGGATCCGGTGCCGGCTGTCCCGGCTGGCCGGGCTGGGCGGCGTCGAACTGCTTCTCCAGCTGGCTACGGGCGCCGTCGGCGGCCGCGTCGGCCTGCACGTTGGTCCACCACAACTGGTAGGAGACGAAGAGCAGCATGACGACGCCGAGCGTGATGCACAGCTCGCCGACCAGGCGCGCCGCGATCACGACCGGGGACTCCTTGGGCCGCGCCCGCGGCCCCGCGCCCTTGCCGGAGGCCCGGCGCCGCCCGCCGCCCGGGCGCACCGAGGTGCGCCCCTGGGCGGCCCGCCGGCGCTCGGCCCGGCCGCCGGTGGGCGGGGCCGCCTCGGCGGCGGCCGGGCCCTCCCCTGCGGGCAGCCGGAGCTGCACGGTCTGGTCGGGCAGCCAGGGGTACTCGGGCGCGTCGGCGGCCTGCTCGGCCTGCTCGTAGACGCCCCAGCCGTCCTCCGCGCCCGCCTGCCCGGGCGGGGCGGGCTGGACCGGCTGGGACTGGTGGGCGCCCTGGTACTGGCCGCCGTACTGCCCGTAGCCGTACTGGCCGTCGACCTGCCGGCCTCCGCCGTACTCGGCCTGGCCGTACTGGTCCGCGGGCTGCCGCCCGTCCCCGTACGGTCCCGCCTCCGGCTGGTAACGCCCCTCGGGACGCAGTGCGGTCACGCCGCTCAGCCCCGGCCGATCACCGGGGCGAGCCCGGCCGACCGGTCCACGGCCTGCGGGTGGCCGCACTCCGCCAGCCAGTTCGCGAGCATCCGATGCCCGCCCTCGGTGAGCACCGACTCGGGGTGGAACTGCACGCCCTCGACCAGCAGTTCGCGGTGCCGCAGGCCCATGATCACGCCGCTCTCGGTGCGGGCGGTGACCACCAGGTCCTCCGGCACCGTCGCCGGGTCGACCGCCAGCGAGTGGTACCGGGTGGCGGTGAGCGGCGAGGGCAGGCCCTCGAACACCCCGCCGTCCTCGTGCTCGACCAGTGAGGTCTTGCCGTGCAGCAGCTCCGGCGCCCGGCCGACCACCGCGCCGTACGCGACGGCGATCGACTGCAGGCCCAGGCAGACGCCGAAGACGGGCAGTCCGATCCGCGCGCAGTGGTGGACCATCTCGATGCAGACCCCGGCCTCCTCCGGCGCGCCGGGGCCGGGGGAGAGCAGCACCCCGTCGAAGCCCTCGTCGCCGCTGCCGCGGCGGACGGCGTGCTCGACGGTCACCTCGTCGTTGCGCACCACCTCGCAGGTGGCGCCGAGCTGGTACAGGTACTGGACCAGGTTGAAGACGAAGCTGTCGTAGTTGTCGACGACCAGGATCCGGGGCTGGGTCCGCTGGGTGGTCATTCGCGCGCTATCTCCGTGGCTCGCGGGGACTGGAGGGAAAGAGCGGGGCCGGCCGGCTCAGCCGGCCGCGGCACCGTCACCGCCGTCCACTGTGACGTCACCGAAGGGGAGTAGCGGTTCCGCCCACGGAAAGACGTAAGTGAACAGGAGGTAGACCACCCCGAGGATGAGGAGCAGCGAGATGACGGCCTTGACCAGGGTGTTCCCCGGGAGGTGACGCCAGATCCAGCCGTACATGGTGCTCCCTCGACGTAGCAGACTGGGGTCAAGAGTAGACCCGCATTCCACGGCGTCCAGGCAGGTCCGCTACTGCTGGCCGCCCGCCGAACGGAGGTCGGTGGTGCCCGAGTAGCCGGGCAGGGCGAGGTCGCCGCTCTCCTGGACCTTCCAGCCGAGTCCGTACGCCTGGACGTAGCGCAGGTAGTTGCGGATCGTCGGGTCCCCGTCCACGGCCGCGCGCAGGTCGTCGGTCTTCCCCACGGCCTTGACGACGTAGGGCGGCGAGTAGACCCGGCCCTGGAGCAGCAGGGTGTTGCCGACGCAGCGGACGGCACTGGTGGAGATCAGCCGCTGGTCCATGACCTGCACGCCCTCGGCGCCGCCCCGCCACAGCGCGTTGACCACGGCCTGGATGTCCTGCTGGTGGATGACCAGGTCGTTGACGCCCGGCTCGGGGACGCCGGGGATGCGGGCGGTGGCGTTCGGCGGGGCGTCGTTGAGGGTGACGGTCAGGCCGCCGCCCTGGAGCGGCTCCAGCGCGGCGCCGAGCCGGAGGCCGTCCAGCCGGGCGGTGTCGGCCGGGTTCTGGCTCCGCTGCTCGGTGAGCGCCTGGGCGCGGGCCTGGAGGTCGGCGAGCTGGGCCTGCGCCTGCTGGTTCTGGGCGCTGCGCTGGCGTATCACGTCGCCGAGGCTGAGGAGCGAGTTGTCGGTCCGCAGGTCGGTCCCGCGGGCGGTCTGTGCGCTGATGTAGAAAAGCAGACCGGCGAGCGCGAAGACGGCGCAGGTCAGGGCACGGCCGACAATTCGGATGCCGGATCGACGGGTACGGGTCGGCCGAGGGGGAATCGACAAATTAGGCACCGTACCCTTATCTCCTTAAGACCCGCCGAGCCACTACGCTAACGGACGCCGGTGGCACGTGCGGGAGCCGTCCCCAGCGTTCTCCACGAGTGACGCCGGCCGACCCGCCCCCGCTGCACCCCTGCGCGGTCTCACAGCGCATCGACAGGAGAGCTCCTCGTGCCGAAGTCTCGACTCCGCAAGAAGTCCGACTACACCCCGCCGACGACGGCCGTGGTGAAGATCAGTTCGGGCCGCAGTTGGGTCGCGCCCCTGATGCTGGCACTGTTCCTGATCGGGCTGGTGTGGATCGTCACCTACTACGTGACGAGCGGGAACTACCCGGTCGAGAGCTGGCGGAACTGGAACATCCTGGTCGGCTTCGGCTTCATCGCGGCGGGCTTCGGCGTCTCCACCCAGTGGAAGTGACGGCCGGGGCCCACGCCCTGGCCGGATCACGCCGCCGATCGGCCCTTCCGACCCCCTGACACGGCCCCTCCGCCGTCCCGGACAGCTCGACCCGGGACGGCGTCGAGGCGTGCCCGGAGCCGGGCGACCGGCCGGGCAGCTATCCCCACAATCACACTGTCGCCTTTATCCACATGGTTATCCACACTGGGGAAAAGTGTCCCCAGCCTGTGGATAACTTGGGCGCCAAGTGCTGTCCACAGCTGTGGACAGCACTTCGTGAGAGCGCGAACCGCACAGGCGGACACGCGTAGAACAGCTGTCCACACCCGGCGCACCACACGGGCTGTGCACAACCCCGCACCCGTTGTGGACAACGACCCGCGGCGTCAGGCGCCGTAGCGGGCCATCCCGATCAGCACCATCGCCAGGACGACGGCCAGCGCGCCCGCCATCGTCAGCGCCTGGACCGGCCCGCGGCGCTCGCGCGGGGCGAACATCAGGCCAACCGCGGTCAGCGCCCCCACCACCAGGCCGCCCACGTGCGCGCGCCAGTCGATCCCCGACATCGAGAAGGTGAGGATCAGGTTGAAGACCAGCAGGGCCATCACCGGGCCGATCGGACTGCGGGTCCTGATCTGCAGCACGAGCGTCGCCCCGAAGAGGCCGTAGATCGCCCCGGAGGCCCCGACCGAGTTCATCAGGTTGCCGGCCACGAGGAACGCGAAGGCGCTGCCGGCCAGGCCCGAGAGCAGGTAGAGGCCGAGGAAGCGCGCCCGGCCGAGCACCGCCTCCAGCACCGGTCCGGTCCACCAGAGCGCCAGCATGTTGAAGCCGATGTGCCAGACCTGGACGTGCAGGAAGGTCGCCGTCAGCAGCCGGTACCACTGGCCGGGGCCGTCGGCGACGCCCCCGGGACCGCCCGGGATCGCCCGCCCGGCGCTGAACAGCGACCAGTCCTGGACCAGCCACGGCGAGAAGACGTAGGCGGCGAGCACGAAGACCGCGACGTTGATCCCGATCAGGACCTTGGTGACGAGCGCGCCGTCGGCCGTCAGCGCCCCGCCGTAGCGGGTGGTCGGCCGCCGCACCTGGGCGTGCGCGCCGCTGACGCACTCCGGGCACTGGAAGCCCACCGAGGCGGGCACCATGCACGACGGGCAGACCGGGCGCCCGCAGCGGGTGCACGAGATGCCGGTGGGCGTCTGCGGATGGCGGTAGCACCCGGGCGGAACGGCCTCGGGAGTGGACGCCTGGACCCCATCGGCCGGCGGCCTCGGCTCGTCCGGGAGCATCAGCGGTTTCCCCTTCCCGTACAGGACCACCGGAGCCGCCAGCCTACTGCGGCCGCCCCGGCGGCGGACGTCGTCCCCACTCTCGATCCTGCCCCGCCGGTCCCCCTCCCCAAGCACCCGCGACACCCGCAGACGGCCCACCCCGGGGTGCCGTCGGACAAATCAGGATGCATGATCAGCATTCAGGTGGATATGTGCATATAGGACGCCACCCAGGAGGAGAGAACCCGTGACCCGTTTGGACTCAGCTCGTGAGACGGCCGCCAGGACCCGGGACACCGCCGCGCACCTCGCGGACGGCGCCAAGCAGCGCCTGGGCCCCGCCCTCGACGCGCTCGGGCCGAAGGCCTCCCAGGCCGCCCAGAGCCTCCGCGTCCAGTACGACCGGCACCTCGCCCCCCAGTTCGGCCACGCCTTCGCCAACCTCCCGCCGGACGCCCAGGAGAACGCCCTGAAGGCCTTCCACCGGGCCCAGGAGGCCGCACTGGCCGCCCGCCTCTCCGCCGCCCGCGCCGCGGACCAGGCGCGCTCCACGGTCGCCCCCAGGGTCGTCCAGGCGGTCGGGGACGCCCGCGCCGCGGTCGTCCCGGTCGCGCAGGAGGCCCAGGCCCGGGGCGCCGCCGCGCTCACCGCCCTCCAGGGCCACGTCAGCTCCGCCGAGATCAGCGACCTCGCCGCCCGCAACGCCAGGAAGGAACAGCACAACGGCTGGGCCGCCGGCCTCGCCGTGGCGGGCGCGGTGGCGATCGGCGGCGGGGTCCTCGCCTGGCAGTGGTGGCGCCGGCACAGCAACCCGGAGTGGCTGGTCGAGCCCCCGGCGCCGCAGGCCGCGCAGCCGGCCGGCGCCCACGCGACCGGCTCCTCCGCCGCACCGGTCAACGGCACGGGCCCCGAGGGGGCGGCCGACGAGCCCGCTCCCCCGGCCGACGACCGCCCCAAGCCGCACGACCCGCGCAAGCCGCACTGACGCCGGAACGGGGGGGGGGGGGGGGGGGGGGCGGGGGGGGCGGCGGCCCAGCCGGGCCGCGGCCGCAGCGCCTGGGCCTGAGAGGGAGGAGAGGTCACACCGA